>JAFTIP010000010.1 GCA_017456845.1 Ruminococcus sp. | reverse complement strand
GAACCTGAAGTTCTACACGAAATGGTGTATTTATAAAAGTGAAAATAGTAAAACAGGTTATTCGTCAAAAAAATAAGTTGTTTGTCAGTTTTATCAAAAAACAGGCAGTAAATTAGTATAGTTAAGATACAAAGTTAATTGACCAAACTAATTATACAATGTTTTAGTTGGAATTTGTGAACCGAATTCACAATTTAATAAATTATGTACTTCAAGGAGGAAGAAACATGAGTTCAAAAATCAAATTCAAACACACATCTAAGCTCATAAGTGCAATTGTATTAGTAGCTCTTATGATATGCATGATGGTAACATCAGTGGTGCCTGCGTTTGCAGCTACAAATCAGGCAGTAAATGATGTAGCTAACGGCTTGCTTAACATCAGAATGGGTTACAAGCATGACAATGTTGAGCATTGGTACTACAGCGGTACATGTTTCCTTATCAACAGCAACACAATACTTACATGTGAGCATGTAATTGGTGTTGATGCTGATGCGGAAAATTACTTCAATACTCTTGAGGGCGGCAAGTTTAAGCCTTCCAACGTTATTTACGAAGTAGTTGTTCACAAGGATGTTACTGTTAAGGCAACACTTAAAAAGTCCAGTATTGAGGATGATTATGCAATCCTTACTCTTAACGAGTCTATCAACAGACCCTACATTACATTAGGCGACAGCTCCAGCATTGTTGCTACAGATCAGGTGTTTGCGCTTGGTTTCCCCGGTGAGGTTGCTGAGATTCAGAATGTAAACACTTACACAAGCGAAGATGTTACAGTTACAGAAGGTCTTGTTCAGAAGAGAACAGAGTATCTCGGTACAGCTGTTATTCAGCATGGTGCAACTCTTACACCCGGTAACTCCGGCGGTCCTCTCGTAGATGTTAATGGTTATGTAGTTGGTATCAATAAGATGGCAAGAGTAGATGAGACAGGTGATAAGGATTACTTCTATGCTGTTGAGATTGACCAGATCAAGAACGTTTTAGACGCTCTCTTCATTGAGTATACAGAAGCTGGCGTTGCTCCTGAAGTTACAGATGCTCCCGTAGCAACAGATGCACCTGTAGCAACAGATGCACCTGCACCTACAGTAGCACCCACAAATCCTGTTGCTCCTGCACCTAAGACGGACACAACAAAGATTATCATCATTGCAGCTATTGTTGTTTTAGTTCTTGCTCTTGCAGCAGTTGTTGTTATCATTCTTGTTAACACATCCAAGAAGAAGCCTGCTCCTGCAGCACCTGTTGGTCCTAACGGCGGTACGGTACCTCCCAGTGCTCCTGTTCAGCGTCAGGCTCCTCCCACACCTCCCTATGTACAGCCCTACAGCCGTCCTTCAATGCCTCCCCAGAACGCAGCTCCCGTAATGAACAATGATGGCGCAGGCGAAACAAGTGTTCTTAACGAAGGCGCAGGCGAAACAACAGTTCTTGGCGGTGGTGGTCAGGCTACAGGCTTTACTCTTATCAGAGCAAAGGGTGGCGAGAGAATCAACATCAACAAGCCCGAGTTTACAATCGGTAAAGAGAAGAGAAGAGTTGACTACTGCATCAGCGACAACAACTCCGTAAGCCGTGTTCATGCTAAATTCAGAGTTCGTGGCGGCAGATGCTACATTACAGACCTCGGTTCTACAAACTGCACATTTGTTAACGGAAACAAGTTAAGCCCCAATCAGGAAGTTATCCTTTCCGGCGGCGACAAGATTAAGATTTCTGACGAAGAGTTTGAGTTCGTAGGATAATCAGAGGATTCATATGAGATTTTTAACAGCAGTACATACCGATATCGGAATCAGAAAAAAAACCAATCAAGATTCCGCATTAATCCTTGAAGCTAAAACTGACTTTGGCAACGTTTTACTGACTGTTATTTGTGATGGAATGGGCGGCCTCGCTAAAGGCGAGGTCGCCAGTTCGACCGTTATACAGGCTTTTAGTCGTTGGTTCGAAAAGGATTTTCCAAAGATATTGGTATTGGATGACCCTACGGATAAAATTTTTGATTCGTGGGAAAAGTTGGTATTAGAGTGCAACAACAAGATTTCTGCTTATGCACGTTCTAACGGCATCAGCATGGGTACAACTCTTAATGTTCTGTTGTTTGCAAAGGGCAGATATTACATCATAAACATCGGTGACACAAGAGCATATTGCATAACTGACTCATTGCATCAGTTAACAAAGGATCAGACTTTTGTTCAGCGTGAAATGGATATGGGCAGAATGACCCCCGAAGAAGCTGAGGTTAGTCCCCAGCGAAATGTTCTGCTTCAGTGCATTGGTGCCAGTGATTATATTCAGCCCGACTTTTTCAGCGGTGACTATTTTACAGGTCAGGTATTTATGCAGTGTTCTGACGGTTTCAGACACATTATTACAGGTGACGAAATATATCAGTATTTCAATCCTCAGGCTCTTGTAAATGAGCAGGCAATGCTTGATAACTCCGTTTATCTTACAGAGCTCAATAAATACCGACGTGAGCAGGATAATATCACTGTTCTGCTTATTAAAGTGGAGTGAGGTGAGATTGCGTGCTTGAAATAGGTTCTCTGGTAGACGGTAAATATAAAATACTTCGTGTCGTTGGTAAAGGCGGTATGAGTGTTGTATATCAGGCCGTTAACGAAAAAGCCAACAAAATCTGGGCTATTAAAGAGGTTCGAAAAGACGGTGTTCAGAACTTTGAGGTTGTTAAGCAGAACCTCATTGTTGAGACAGAGCTTCTTAAGAGATTCAATCATCCCAATCTGCCCAGTATTATTGACGTAATTGATGGTGAGGGCTCCTTCCTTATTGTTATGGACTATATCGAAGGTAACTCCCTTAACAAAGCTATAGAAACAAGTGGTGCACAAAGTCAGGAAGATGTTATTGAGTGGTCAAAGCAGCTTTGCGACGTTCTCGGATATCTTCATTCACGTAAACCTCCTATAATTTATCGTGATATGAAACCTGCAAACGTTATGCTTAAGCCTGACGGTAATGTTTCACTTATTGACTTTGGTACAGCACGAGAGTTTAAATCTTCCAGTGTTGAAGATACAACTTGTCTTGGTACTCAGGGCTATGCGGCTCCTGAGCAGTACGGTGGTCATGGTCAGACCGACGCAAGAACAGATATTTATTGTCTTGGTGCTACAATGTACCATCTTGTAACAGGTCATAATCCCAGTACTCCACCCTATGAAATGTATCCCATAAGACAGTGGAACCCTGTTTTGTCTTCGGGTCTTGAGGAAATTATTATTAAATGTACTCAGAGAAACCCCAACGACAGATATCAGTCCTGTGCAGAGCTTTTATATGCTCTTGACCATTATCAGGACCTTGATATCGAAAACAAAAAGGTTCAGAACCTTAAGTGGAAAACATTCATGGTTTCGCTGATTCTTGCTCTTGTAATGGCAGTTGGTGCAGTAGGCTTTAAGATTGCTGCCAATGCAGAAACTGCCTCAACCTATGACTCACTTATCAAACAGGCTGAAAACAGTGCCGGAGTAGGTGATTATGAAGCAGGCCTCAAGTATTATGAAGAAGCCATTGAACTTGAACCTGATAATATGGTTGCATATAACGGTATGCTTAATATGTATATGAGCGATGAGGTAATCGAAACAGAAGAATATAAGGAAATCAACGCTGTGGTTGGTAAAAATGAAAATCTTTTAACTACAAATGTAGATGAATTTGCTGATTTTGCAAAGGAAGTTGCAGATAGCTTGTTCTTCTGTAGTGATTATGACCCAAATGCAGGTATCGCATACTCTGCAAACTGGTATAAAAAGGTTTACGAAAACGCCACAAATGAAGCAGATAAGAAAAATGCAGAGTATATGATGAACTTTGCAAAGAACTACAATAATATCGGAACATTGGATAAAAAAGGCAACGAAGTTATTGACGTTGAAACTTACTTTGAGACATTATCAAATCTTGTAAATGAAGATTTTGGCGATGGTACCAATATTGTTGTTCCTCTTAAGTGTTATGAGTTTGTAGCGAGTCAGCTTTATATTCGTAACGATTGGTTGTATAAGAACAGTATTTCAGAGCTTGAATATAATGCCTTGCTTGATGAGATTGAGGCAAAGGTTCTTGCAATAGAAAGTTCCGATACATACCTCAAGAATAAAGACAGCAACAGAAACCTCGCTGAATATGTTGCAAACGCAAAAGCACAAGTGGTCAAAGCACGTGAAATCGGATACGGTCAGCCTTCGGCTTCATCAAATGAAGGGGTAGGTGGCTGATATGGGAATAATTAATGTACTTAACACCTGCTTCACCCTTTGTCTTGCTTTTGCAATTCTGTTTTTTGTAATTGCGGTTGTGCTGTTCTTCATATTCGATATACGTACAATCTTCAGCATCCGTTCCGGTCGAGCACAGGCAAAAACTGTTAAAGAAATGCAGGAAGCCAACTCCAACACCGGACGACTCAGGGTTGGTAAACAAACCCAGACTGCCAAGCTTTCGCCCGAACAGTCTAAACAAAGACAGGTAACCAGCAAGCTTTCAAAGGCAAAGGCACCTGTGCCACCGCCGGTTGCTGCACCTGCACAAAATGAGCCTGCACCTGTTGTTAACGAAACACAGTTGCTTTCTCAGGAGTCTGCTGAAACTGAGGTTTTAAGCAGCGAAACTTCTGTACTGAGCGAGGGCTCATATACTCCCAGTCAGGCTACAACTCAACCTGTTGTGCCTGATGAAGAGCCTGCAAATATATATTTTGAAATAGTTAAAAAGGTTATATGTCGAGGAACTGACGAAGTAATCAGATAACTATAAATTGGACCTACAGCGGCCTTTTTGCCGCTGTAGGAACATTTGCTTATTTGGAGTGTTAATTTTGAAAAAAGATATTACCCTGATGAAACTGGTTTTCATCGCTCTTTTTGTATCATCTTTTTCGGTGATTCTTTCAATTTTTGTTGATTATAAGGGTACTGCTGTTCAGGCGATTTTAGGCTATGTCGGCGCAGTTCTTTTCTGGATTGGTCTTGTTATCGGCTATGTGATATTGGGAATGATTTCCAAGCATCGTAAGGATTTTGAGAGAATTAACAAGCCGACCCACAGATTTAAAAAATCAAACAAACCCGGAATCATCCGCTTTTTGTCAAACAAATATGCAATGATTGCTGATGTGGCAATGGTTGTATTTTTGATTGTTACTTTGGTATTTATATTCATTCCATCCTTAAACCAGAATGTTGCGGTTATTTTTGCAGCCTGTCTGATTTTCTCTGTACATATGCACAGTATACTTAATGGAGTGAATTTTACATATATAAAATCTCTAAGAAATAAAGGAGAGTAATTTATATGAGTATGCATAAGTTTTTATCAAAAGGATTATCTCTTGGTCTGGCATTACTCTTGTTAATTAGTGTGTTCCCTGTTAGCGCAGTTGACCTCGCATCTGAACCTGCAAGCAGCTCAACAGCAGTAACAGAGTCTTCCACTGGTCAGACTTCAGAGGCAGTAACATCTTCTGTTGCTAATCCCGGTTCCGGAACATCTGAGCCTGTTGTACCTGAAACAAGTACAACAAGTGCTACTATGTCAACAGATGCATCAGAGTCAACATCTGCTTCAGACTCTACAGCAGCATCTGAGCCTGCAGTTCCCGGTACAGAGGCATCAAGTGAAGCTACTGAGCCAACAGAGGAGATAGCTCCCGGTGCTGACGATGTAGCTCCTGTGCTTAATGTTACTGTACCTGATAAATGGGTAAAGGATAGCATTGCCATCACTGTTGAGGTTACTGATGATTCCGCTGTTGATGAGGATTCCTTCAGATTCGGTGAGGGTGATGTAAGCTACGAAGCTGCATCCGAGTTTGCAGTTGTAGAGGATAAAGGCAATAACAAATTTGAGCTTACAATTAATACACCTAAGAACACTACATATAAGGTTTTTGTTAAGGATTCTTTCGGTAATGTAGGCAGCAAAGATTTTACAATCACTAAAGTTGACAGAACTGCACCTATGGCTGAGGATCTTGAGATTAGGATTACTTCCACAGACAACTCTGTTACAGATAAAATCCTTGGTATGCTTACTTTTGGTATTTATTCCAAGACCAAGGTTACCTTTGAGTTCTCTGTAAACAATAACGGCGGAGCTCCCATAAAAGAACTAAAGCTGGATTATGTAAAAGACGGTAATATAACTGATTATAAAAAGAACTTTGAAGAAAAAGAAAGCAGCATTCAGGTTGTTTCTGTAGATTTTAATACAAATGACAAAAGCTATAAAGATATCAAGATTACATTAACCGATAAGGCTGGTAACTCCAATAGCGAGGCTTTCGCCCTTAATACAGCGGGTGTTAAAATTCATCTTGGCGACAATGAATTAGCAAACGATAAGCCTTTCGCAGAACTTATCTTCTCTACTGTTGCACCTACTGTTGTAATTGACAATGAGAATGGTGCAACTTACAACGGCAATCCTGTTTATTCCGCAACTGTTGAGAATGTAGTTTCAGGTATTGATGAGAGCACTCTGGTTGTTAAATTAAACGACGAGGACATTAAGGATAAGTGCAGTATCAAGTATGAAGATGATGCAAGCATAAAGGGTAAGCATACAAAGGCTACAATTACATATAACTCAAATGACCTTGATTCAGGCAAATATATTTTTGAAGTATCTGCAAAATCTCTTTGCGGTGTTGAGGGTAAAGTATCTGTAAGTACAGGTCTTGATAACGAGGCACCCGAAATCAAAGTAAGAATTAATGAAGCAGAGACATGGTCCAAAGAGGCTAAAAAGGTTTATTTAACAGTTACAGATATGCCTGATGGAAGCAGTATCGGTGTTGAAAGTATTACTGTTACAGGTGCTGACGGTGAAAAAGTTGACGTGGTGAATAACTCATTTGATGCAACACGTCAGGATTACACTATTACAGCAAAAGATAAGTTTGGCAAAGAAGCCACTTATACAATCAAAGCAGAGGATATTAAGTTTGACGCAGAGGCACCTTCTCTCGGTGGTTACACTTACACTCCCGATACTGATGTCTGGACAAAAGATCCTGTTAAAGTAAGCTTTACTGCTACTGATGCACTTTCCGGCATTGATGCAGAAAAGATTATGGTTACAGACATCCAGGGTAACGATGTTGCTGTAAAGGCAGAAGGTTCAGGTTTCAGCTTTGATGCAGAAACATATGGTGTGTATAAAGTTACTGTATTTGATATAGCAGGCAATGACCTTACTATTCCTACAAAGAAAATTTTAGTTGACAGTGCTGAAGCTACTGTATCAAAGATTGAGTTTAAAAACGCAAACAAGGTTGAGAACTTTGGTGCTTATGCTAAGGATGAAAAGGGCGAAGGCACATTGGTAACTGTAACTGTTAAGGGTAACGATGCCCCTGTTACAAGCATTACCTTAAACGACTTTGCAACTGCAGACGAGATGCAGTGTGTTGATGAACTCAACAAGATATACACCCAGAGCTTTGTTATCGGTGCATCCGATACAGTAAATGTTTTGGCAATTACTGCTACAACTGCTGCAGGTGTAGTTACAAACAAAGAAAACCTTAAGGACGTTGAGATTGTTGGTGCAAACATTACACTTGACGAGCACAGCGACCTTTATGAGTATGTTGTAAACAACTCCAGCGTTGATATTGATATTAAGCCTGTTGGTTTTGCAGTTGGTGCAAACGGCTTATATAGCGGCAATGGTCAGTTTAACATCACATTGTCAAATAAGCTTGCAGGTATTGACCGTGATACTGTAAAGGTTATCTATAATGACACAGAAGTAGCTTTAACAGACGAAATTATTACATATACATCAAATGAAAGCGGAAAATGCACAGATGCTTCTATCGTGCTTAAACCCGAAGCTTTTGAATCAGGCACACATACTGTTAAGGTTGTTGCCGATACACTTTGCGGAGTTAATACTGATGAGACTCTCTCTATTGATATTGATAACTCCAATCCTGCAATTTCCATTATCAGCTATTCCAATCTTGACCAGAACTTCAAACAGATTTGGTCAAAAGAGAAGGTTACTGTAAACTTCAAGGTATTGGATGAACCCGCAGGACATGCAGGCGGTATTGCTACAATTAAAGTAACAGGTAACGAAAACAATAAGGTTTATCTTGATACTAAGGTAAACGAAACAGGTCAGTATTCCTTTGATGCAGACCTTTGTCAGTCATATACTATCTATGCTACTGATAGTTTTGGTTTATCCAGCACATTAACAACAGAAAAAGTTCTCTTTGATAATGAGTCCGCTAACATCTACGATGTAAATTACAAACTTGCTGACGGCAGTGTTTGGGACCAGAAGAGCTGGGTAAGCGGCAAAATCAGCATTTCTTTCAATGCAGACGACAAAACAGCCAGCACAGATGATGAAGTGCTTTCAGGTATCAAGAGCATTAAGGTTGTTGGTAACGGCAACGGTCGTGAATACATTAATATAAATAATGAAACCAAGCCTCAAAATGCTGTAACAACTGTTGAGTTTGACGCAGATTTGTATCAGAGCTATACAATTACAGTTGAAGACTTTGTTGGTAATACTGAAACCAAGGTGGTTACAGCCACAACATGGATTGATAGCGTTAAGCCTGAAATTACCGGTGTGAAATTCGAAATGGTTGAAAACGAAGGTCTTTATGATAAGCTTCTCCACTTCGTTACATTTGGTATTTATACAAACAGAGAGCTTCGTATGGTTGTAAACACCTATGATGCCAAGGCTTCTTCAGGCATTTGCAACATCGATGCAACATATGGCGATGCTCCTATGGAAGCAGTTAAAGACAGCTTCGTTGTAACAGGCAGCACACCTGATGAGTGTGTAGCAACAAAGGTATTCAAGTTACCTATGACAGAGGACTACAATGTATACAAGGCAAAAGACATTAAGTTCACTGTAGCTGATGTTGCAGGCACTGAGTATACACCTACACTCTCTGAAATCAAGGATGTTATTTTAAATCCTGAAGCTCTGGAGCTTTCTGATGAGTTTGAGATTGTTATTACAGAAAAAGAGCCCTTACAGAATGAAATTATTATTGAGGCTGATCAAGTAACAACAAATAAAGAAGGCAATACAATTTATTCCGATAAGTTAACAGACGAGGGTGAGAAACCCAGCGATGTAAGACTTCAGGTTACTATTGAAGACGCAATCTCAGGTATTGATGTTGATTCCTTAAAGGTTCATTACATCAATAACGACGGTACTGTTTCCACTATGGACGAAATTCCCGGAAAATATTCAACCATCAGTACTTTAGAAGACGAGTCTGAAAAGGTTGTAAGGCTTCTTGTTGAATATTATTCTCAGGACGAACTCAGCTCCGGTACTTATGGCTTCGGTTATGAGATTAAGAACAACAGCGGCAACGCAACAGCTGACGAGGTAACATTCAGCGTTGATAATGCAGCACCTAAGATTACAGATATCGTTTATTCCAATAACGATAACCAAACCTGGACAAACGGCAATGTTAACGTAGAGTTTAAGGTTAGCGATGTTCCTGCTGAAAACTTCGGCGGTGTTAAGAGCGTTAAGGTTGTTGGTGTTGAAAACGGTAAGGAATATATCAATCTTGAAAACGAAAACGGCAAGGCTTTCGGCACAGATACACTTAACTTTGACGCAGACCTTGCTCAGCAGTATGAAATTACTGCAACAGACGTATTCGGCAGAGAGGTTAAAGCAACTACTGCCAGAGTAAAGGTTGATACAGAGAATTCTCATATCACAAATATAACTTACAGCAATGACGAGAACGATACATGGGTAAAAGATCCTGTTAAGGTAAAATTCAAGGTTGACGAAAAATCTGACAATAAGAAGATTTTAGGCGACTACTTATCAGGTATCAAGAGCGTTAAGGTTACAGGCGACACAAACGGTAAGGAGTATAAGAATGCTACTTACGATGAGGTTGAAGAGCTTCCTGAATTCACTTACGATTTTACAGCCGACCTGTATCAGACATACACAATTGAAGTAACTGACAATGCAGGTATTGTTACTACAATGCAGACTGCTGCAATTAAGATAGATACTGAGGATCCCACAGTAGCTTCTATCGAATTCGAGAAGAAGGACGCTTCTGCAGTTGAAAAGATTCTCAACTTCCTCACATTCGGTATATACAGCAATGATGAAATTCATATGTATGTAACAGCTTCCGATGCAGCTGCATCTTCAGGTATTGACGATATCGTTGTTATGAACGGCAATAAGGAGCTTAAGGAAGTTAAGGGTTCAACTGAGGACAAAAACAACAGTCCCAATAAGTCTAGCCTTACCAAGGCATTTGTGGTTCCTTCTATTGATGCAATTTACCACGCTGACAATATTTCCATCACTGTAACTGACATCTCAGGTCGTGAGAACGCAAAGGAAAAGACTCTTACAGAACTTGAAGAATATTTTGTGAATGAAGATCTTATTAACTTCGAGGATAATTTTGAGATTGTATCCAGTGATCACAAGGCAAGCATAAGTTTTGATATTGATGACGATGTAGTGCTTCATGAGGGTACTTCAGCATATAAGGCTGAGAACGGTACAACTTGGTTCTCAGGCTCTGTTGATTTTAACTTCAATGTAACAGAAACTATTGCAAAAATCAGTCAGATCAAGGTTGAGCTTAATGGTAATGATATTACTAAATACTGTGAGTTTGATCAGAATGTAGCAAATAACGCCAATGGTATTTTCACAAACTTCACTACACATAATGGTGAGAAAGTTGAAGAAGCAAACTTTGTTATTGATACAAGTGTAGATAATATTAAGGCAAGAGTTAACATGGGTTCAAAAGATTCTTCAAATACCATTAAAGTTACAGTAATTGGTAACAACGGTACTGTAGCAGAAAAGACATTTGATAAAATCTTCTTCGTTGACGATGCTAAGCCTATCATTACCGGCTTTGAGTTTGAGAACATTTCCGATAATACTTTAAACGGTGAGATTGAGGCTGACACAGACGATAACAAGCCCGCTGATGTAATTAAGACTGACTACGGCTACTTCTTCCAGAATGATGCCAAGGTTACAGTTTCAGCTTCTGACTTTATTGACGAAGCAGGCAATAAGGTTGACGGTAGCGGTATTAAGTCAATCAAATTCTACGGTATCAGCGTGAAAGACAACTTCTCAAAGGCCGTTGAACTTATGTCCGGTGATTTCAGTGTTGAGGACGGCGTTGCCAAGGCCACATTTGAGGTTGAGGCAGGCTTCAAGGGCACATTCTACGCATATGCATTTGATAATGTTAACAATATGAGTAACTTTGCATATGCTGACAATACTATCGTAGAAGACCAGGATATTCATAATGCAGAGAGCTATGCATCTGCAACTGTTCTTGACACAAACTATGTGAAGGACGACAACAACGGCAACAGACTCTTTAACGGTAATGTAACACTCGACCTGTTCATTAAGGACGAATACTCAGGTCTTAAGGAAGTTACATACACAATCGAAGGCCCCGGTTTTGAGAAAGAAACTGTAACAGTAAACGCTGCTGATGCAGCTGCTGAAGGCTGGCAGATTGAAAAGGATATGAACGGTAATTACGAAACAAATCTCATTACAACAATGAGAAAGACTATCGTTCTTGACGGCAGTCAGTATAACTGCAATGGTATTATCGTTAAGATTACTGGTGTTGATAATGCAGGCTTTGATATTATCTGCAACAGCTCAGAGAAAATCAGTATTGATACAACTGCTCCCCAGATCAGCGTAACTTACAATGATGTTAAGGGGAATACTGCAGGCGGTAATATTTATTACAAGGATACACGAGTTGCTACAATTAAGGTAACAGAGCGTAACTTTAACCCCGCAGATTTCGATTGGACCAAGCTTATCAATACAGACGGTGCAACACCTGTATTTGTTTCAGGTATTGACTGGACAACAACCTACGCTGATTATACAGACAGCTCTGTTCATACAGCAACAGTTACATTTGCAAACGACGGTGACTATGAGGTTACTCTTAACTTTGTAGATATGGCAGGCAACAGAGCAGCTCAGTATGGTACTGAGAAGTTCACAATCGATACAATTGACCCTGTAATCACTGTATCCTATGATAACAACGATGCATCAAACACAAGATACTATGATGCAGGCCGAATTGCTACAGTAACTATCAAAGAACATAACTTCTCACTTGATGGTCTTAACTATGCAGCAGTAGTTACAATGCCTGATAACTCCACACCTATGGCTGCTCCTCAGATCGTAGACTGGTCACATTCAGGCGATACGCACACAGCATATATCCGCTTTGCTGATGACGGTAAGTATGAGTTCACAGTTGATTACACTGATATGTCGCTCAGAGTTGCTCAGCAGTATAAGCAGGAAACATTCTATGTTGATACAGATACAAACGAACCTGTATTCAACAATGTAAAAGACAAAACAGCTTACGATGGCGACATCGCTCCTCAGATTGTATTTGATGACTACAACTTCAGCAGTGCAGAATACACACTCACAAGAGTTTCTTATGACTTTATTAAGGGTGCAAATGCAAACGAAATTGTTAAAAACCTCGTTCCTCTTCAAATTCCTTCAGGCACAGGTACAGTAGTTACATTTGATTCCTTCCCTGTTGAAGAAGAAAATGATGGTATCTATATTCTTACTGCAACAATTGTTGACCTTGCAGGTAACACAAAGACAACTGAGATTATGTTCTCAGTAAACCGCTTTGGTTCTACATTTATGTTGGGTGACGAAGCAACTCAGAACATTGCAGAAGTAGCTTACACAAACAATGCTCCAGCACTGGTTGTATTTGAAATCAATGTTAACCCTGTAACTGAGCAGAACGTTTCATTGTCCTACAATACAACAACAAGAGATCTTGTAAAGGGTACTGAGTTTGACATCAAGGCCGAAGGCGGCGAAACCTCTTGGTACAAGTACATTTACGATATCGCAGCTTCCAACTTCGTTGAAGAAGGTAACTATACAATTACAGTTTCCTCTGTTGACAAGTTCGAGAAGAAGGTAAGTAACCGTACAGCAAACACCGATGGTGATATCGTGAGAAACTGTCCCTTGTCCTTCGTAGTAGATAAGACGAAGCCCGTAGTTTCTATTGAGGGTGTTGAGTCCGGCAAGGCTTATAAGGAAGCAACAAAGACTCTCAGCATTATGTGTCTTGATACTAACATAGATAAGGAAAGTCTGGAGATTACTCTTGACGATAAGAAGCTTGAAGCAGATAAGGATTACACCGTTGACGATACTCTCGTTGGTGAGCTTTCTGTTGAATTGATTCTTGATGTAGGCACAGAAGAGGTTTCTCATACTGTTAATGTCAGTGTAAAAGACCTTGCAGGTAATGAGGGCGAAGACAAGGTAGAAGAATTTACTCTTTCTGCTACACTGCTCACATTGTATCTTGACAGCCCCATGGCTATCATCAGCACAATCGCAGTTCTCTTGGCAGTAGTTGCAGTTATTATCATAATTTCAATTAAGAAGAGAAAAGCAAAAGAATAATCTGTTCTAAAGGGTGCTGCTACTTATAGTAGCAGCACCCTTTCGGATAATTTCTATATTCAGGAGAGATATACATGTTATACAGCGGACTGATAGTCAATAATACATATCAGATTATTGAGGAGATTGGCAGCGGTGGTATGGGTGTGGTATATCTTGCGTATCACTTACGCCTTAAAAAGAATATAGTAATGAAAAAAATAAAGAACAGCAATGCTGATATGGCCCTGCTCAGAAATGAGGTTGATGTTCTTAAAGAGCTGCATCATCCTTATCTGCCTCAGGTGTATGATTTTATTCAGTACGAAAATGACCTTTACACAATTATTGACTACATCGACGGCTACGACCTTAAATTTTATATTGACAACCAATATACTTTCAGCGAAAGCCAATTAATCAAATGGCTCTTACAGTTATGCGAAGTGCTGGAATATCTGCATTCAAATGTTCCTCAGGTGCTTCATACTGATATAAAGCCTGCAAATATTATTATTAAGGGCAACGGGGACGTTTGCTTAATTGACTTTGGTATTTCTATGTCCGGAAATGACCAGATTAAGGGAATCAGTGCGGACTATTCGTCACCTGAGCAGTATAACAATGTTCAGTCTATATTATGCGGCCACCGTGAGTGTTGCGTTGTGCTGGATGAGCGTATAGATATTTACAGCTTGGGTGCTACTTTTTATCATATGATTACAGGCATCAAGCCCAGCTTGCTTAATCAGCTTCCTGCGGCTGCTCAGTATAATCTGGGATATTCAGAGCCTTTTGCTCGGATTATTGATCGTTGTATGTGCATTAATCGTGATGACCGCTTCAGAAGAGCATCGCAGATAATCAAAGCCGTGGAGAACATATATAAGATGGACTTAAGGTATAAACGCTATGTGGGGCTTCAGGTGGTTTCTTCCGTTCTGGCAGGTATTATGATTGTATCAGGTGCCATTATAGCGATTAAAGGCTACCGAAACCAACTGGTTTCTGATTATGAAGCACAGTACAGCCAGCTTATTTCCCTCAGCAACTCAGGCAATACCGATGCTGCTATTTCGGCAGGTTATTCGCTTCTGAACGATTCCAGATTCAGTTCTCTTATGGATGACGATACACAGGCATTGGTTCTGCACAAAATGGGCGATTGCTACTATGATTCTTCAGATTTTCACAATGCGGCGTACTACTATAAGCAGGCAATTGCAAAAGCTGATAACCCTGAAGACGAACAGCTTTATTACAGGGATTACATTTTTTCGTTGGTTAATAACGGCAAACAGGCAGAGGCCGAGGCTGCTCTGGCAGAGGTACTGGCAGTTTATCCCGATTCAGGTATCGGCGGATTGGTTGATATGCAGATAAGCTATAAAAACGGAGCATATCAGCATGCAGTGCAAGCAGCCGCAAGCCTTATTGCTGAGTTTAACAATGATGCCGAAAACCTTAACAAAGTCTACATTGTTCTGGGCGACAGCTATAATGAGCTTGGTATGCACAAGCAATCAATGGAGGCTTTCTCTAACGCAAGAAGCACAAAGGAAACAGCGGGTGTATTGAGAATGTTGGGTAACTCAACCCTTAAATATGCCAACAAACAAAGAGATGCACGGCTTTATGTGCAGGCGTTGGAATGCTATGAGACCCTTTACAACAACTATAGTGCAAATTCTGACGATATATTCAACCTTGCCCAGTGTTATTTGCTCTGTGGCGGAACAGAAAATTACAAGAAAAGTGTAGTTCTGCTCGAGGATTATATTAAAACCTATGGAGCAGATTGCAGATTGTATATTATGCTTGCCATTGCATCTGATGCAACAGGCGGTCTGAAAACTCAGGAGTACTGCATCAATGCAAAAAGTATGTATCAGCAGCTTTCTTCCGAGGAAAAAATGCTGATTGATAACGAAAGTCTTAATCAAATTAAATCACTTTATAAATCATATTGCGGAGGTGTCTGGTAATGCTTGCGTTTGGTATTATTCTTCTGGCAGCAGGAATGGTTGTGTTGGCGGTTACTCAGATTTGTCTGCAGATCTGGCTGAAAAAATATAAACAAAGTTGGGAGGACTACTATGAGGTGCGATAATTGCAGATGTGTTGTACCCGATAACTACGAGTATTGTATGTATTGCGGCCATTTGTTGCCCAATGGTGCATCAAAAACAATACCTGTAAGCGAGTACAGTGGTAATACCAGATATTATCGTGATTCTTACAGAGGTGAAGACCCTACCTACACTTTCAGGAATTATGATACAGGAAGCAGTTATTATGACTATAACAATGTCAGAACCAATCAGGTAACATACAATGATTACGGTTACAGAAATGACGGCGGTTATTATCATTATGTACCCTATCCCGAGTATCAAAACAGAAATCAGCGTAGAAATAATAACAGATATACTAAAAAACAACATGGATATGTACCCTACAGAAATGAGGATGCATACCAAAGCAACAGAGAAACAAGGTCAAATAAATGGCTGTTGTGGTTGGTTGCATTGGATATTTTGTTTATGCTGGTAGTTCTTATGCTGTTACTTCTGGTTAGTATCATTTAAAGAATTATTTGAGGGGGAAGAAAATAATGAACAAAAAGTTAGTTATTATTCTGGTGCCTGTTATGGCTGTAATTATAGCCTTGATAGGAGTTTTAGGTTTCCTTTTGGTTTCTGACGGTGGAAGTGTTTACACCGAGCAGATTAAAATTGCTGATAAATACCTTGAGGCAGGCGACTATGAAACTGCGATTCTTTATTATCGTAATGCTATTGCTCAAGATAACACTCAGGAAGAGCCCTATATCAGATTGGCTCAGATTTATTTATACCAAGGCAGGATGACAGACCTGGTTGCTGTTTTACAGAATGGTTATACCAATACCGGTTCTGATGACATTTATAATATGCTTATGGTTTATCAAGAGTATGACGAAAATGCCACTAACAAAGATGATGCCAAGGTTGAACAAATAGATAATCTTATTGTTATCAACACAAGCCTTGTGGATGTTTTCTCAGCATATACCTACGAAACATACACAGATAAGTTTACATTCAAGTCAGAAATAAAATCTCCCGGAGTATATACTGTTTGCTATTCACAGTATGATATTGATTTTGAGTACAGAAATACTGCCGAGAATCCCAATGTTGTAAACGAGGATACAGGTTTACCTTATCCTTACGCAAGACCTACATCTATTAAAGTCAACGATATTTCTGCTCTTATTCCCAGTGTTGAGCAGGGTGTTACTGCTGAGGATATCCGTTCTTACGGTATTACTTCTGTAAGAGTTAACCCTTCAAACGCTACTGTAGGTTCTGATTATATTACCTTTGTGCACAATAACTGTGAGTTCTTAATTGCCTGCGACAGCGATGGTAAGATTATCGCTACAGAGTGCTACAATATTATTGTTCCTCCCAAGAATGATGTAAGCATTGATAAGGTTAACCTCAGCGGTAAGGTTATTGATGTTACCACAGGCAACAAGGTTCTCAACACAACTCTTGTATTCAGAGAGGGCGAAAACGTCAGAAACGGAAACTTTGTTGTCAACTGCACAGCTTATAGCGGTGACTATACTGTAGAAATTGCTCCCGGTGATTACACAGTAGAGGTATCAAGTGATAACTTCAACAAGGAGTATTTCAACATTACAGTTCCCCAAACAGCTGATTTTGTACAGGACTTCAGCATTTCTCCTGTTCTTTCGGGTAATCAGATAAGAATTGTTCTTGAGTGGGGTAGTACTCCTGTTGACCTTGATTCACATCTTGTGGGCACCGCTTCTGATGGTTCAAGTGTTAATGTTAATTTTATGCACAAGATAGAAACATCAGGTTCAAAGGAAATTGCAAACCTTGATGTTGATGATATGTCAGGCTTTGGCCCTGAAACAATTACCATTAACGATATTAATGGTAACTATACATACAGAGTTAACAAGTTTTCATCTGATGGCACACTGGCAGCTTCTGGTGCTACCGTAAAGATTTATACAAGCGATTCTCAGCCTATTGTTGTTACTATTCCTACTGACATTGAAGGCAGATGGTGGGATGTATGCACAATTGAGAACGGCAATATTTCCAATATCAACGGATCATATTAAGCATTATGTTGGTAACGGTTATTTTGATTGGAGTTGCTTTGTTAATTGCTCTGATTGTTGTTTTTATAGTTCTTCATAAGAAAAAAGTAGAGAGAACTAAATACCATACTGCAGCAGGAAATACACTACGTGAGGAGTATCTTAATTATTCTCTCCAGAACCAATCAGGTAGCTGCGGTTTGTCAGAAAAAAGTGGCTACAAAGTGATGATATACATTAAAACAAGGTTGCGTAATAAGAAAATCCAATATGTTTTTAATCCTGAAAAAAGCATACTTATTGGTCGTGATAAATACGAAAGTAATATTTATGTAAGCGATAACACTGTGTCTAAAAAGCATTGCAGGATTTGTCTTTGCGACGGTCAGGTATGCCTTGAAGACCTTAATGCAGCCAATGGTACTATTTTAAAAAGAGGATTAAGAAAAAAATACAACATATACGGAGGCAACAGGATCAGGCTCAGAACCAACGATAAAATAATAATCGGTTCAAGCGTTTTTAAAGTAATTTTATTCAGTTACGATATGTCAACATTATAGCAGGGGTGCAATTGCGATGGTATTCATGGTGTTAAGAACAAATTCATTCAAGGAGTTTGTTTTGCCCAATATAGATAATACCGATTATAGGATTTATATTGATAAAGAGCTTTTCGGCTTGAACAAAAGCTTTAATCTTAGTTTCGAGGTTATTAACCGTAATTGGTATCTTCTTTCTGATAGCAAGAGCTACGAGATAATTCATCATAAGAAATCTGTAAAGAGCGTAAATCTAACAGGCAGAGATATGGTGACAGTCCGCACACCGGATGGCAATATTATCAAGTGCATTGCTATGGTCAGCAAAGATGAAATAGCACCTTTTCAGAAATACAATATCGCAGGAGCAGGTCGCGTTACCATAGGAAAAAGTGCTGAAAACACAGTTTCCTATAATTTTGAGAACCTTGTTTCAAAAAACCACTGCTATATCGATTATGTTAGCAGACGTCATTATATTTATGATACAAGCTCCAACGGAGTGTTTGTAAACTACAAAAGAATATCAAATTTCAAAGAGCTGTTCTTTGGCGATATTATTGAGATATTCGGGCTTAAGCTCGTATATCTCAATAATATAATTGCGGTTTCTTCTGTTACGGGGGAATTTGTTGTTTCTGAGGAGCTGCACAAGTATTGGGAGCAGCCTGTTTCAGGAAATCAGAATCATATTACTCATAGTGATTATTACTTTAATCGTTCTCCCAGAATTTTTCCGGCAATATGCGAAGAACAGGTGGTGATTGAAGCCCCTACTAACCCACAGATTACGAAGAAGAAATCATTGTTGCTTACCATCGGCCCTTCCCTTACCATGGCGATTCCCATGCTTTTAGGTTGTGGATTGATGATTCTCAGTTCAACTATGTCCGGAAATAATACCAGTGCATTTATGTTTACCGGTTTGATTACTGCATTCGGCTCTGCTATTCTTGGTTCGGTGTGGGCTTTTTTGAATATTAAAGACGCCAATAAACGTGAGCAGAACGACGAAGTTCAGCGTTTTAATCTGTACAGCAATTACCTGCTGGAATTAAGCGATTATATAAAAGACAAGTACAGACAAAACAGCGATGCCTTGTATACTTTGTATCCTTCTGCATCACTTTGCTGTACATACTCTGAAAACTCCACAGAACTCTGGAACAGAAACGTATCTCATAGTGACTTTCTATTTCATCGGCTTGGTGTGGGTAATATTGATTTTCAGGTTAATATTCAGGTGCCTACAGAGAAGTTCTCTGTTAATTACGATTCACTTAAAGATAAACCCCGTATGCTTTATGAGAACTTTAAAACCCTTGTCAATGTTCCTGTTGGTGTGGATTTTTCAAAAAGCAATCTTTATGGTATTGTTGGCGGTAAAAAGAAAAAGGGTGCATACTGCGTAGTAGATAACCTTATTGCCCAGATTGCTGCTACCACAAGCTACACAGATGCTAAAATTGTTTTTTGTTGTGATGGTGCGGACACAGAGGCACGCCAGCACTGGGAATACATAAAGTGGTTACCGCATTTGTGGTCGGAATCCAGAAGCATCCGCTATTACGCAACAAATAAGCAGGAAACCTCAGATGTGCTCTTTGAGCTTTCAAATATTATCAGGCAAAGAGCTGAGCTTATAACAAGTGTATATGATAAAAAAAGCTTCAAGCCTCATTATTTCTTTTTTGTTTCTGATATTTCTTTTCTTGATGATGAGCTTATCTGCAAATATATTTATGACAAAAACAATGATTACGGTGTTACCACATTTTTAATTACCGATGATTACAGAGCCTTGCCTAACAGCTGTGAAAATATTATTGAAAACGATAAAAACTTTACAGGCTATTACAATGTTAACCAAGGCTTCAACGAGGCTATGCCCATAAGCTTTGATCAGGTGTCACCGGGCGAGCTTCTGGCTTTTGCCAAGAGAATTTCAGGTATCAAAGTAAAAGAAATGGAAGACGACAGTAGTGTTGTGCAGTCGCTTACATTTTTTGAGATGTATGGTGCAGATACCCTTAAGGACTTCTGCATTTCAGACAGATGGCGTAAGAATAGAACTGACAACTCTATGAAAGCACTGGTGGGTAAGAAGGCAGGTTTTGCTGATTGTTACCTTGATATCCACGAAAAGCACCATGGTCCTCACGGACTTATTGCAGGTACTACAGGTTCAGGTAAAAGTGAAACCCTGCAGACCTTTATGCTTTCCCTTGCCATCAACTACAGCCCCGATGATGTTGCTTTCTTTGTTATTGACTTCAAGGGTGGCGGTATGGCAAATCTGTTTTCCAATCTGCCTCATATGGCAGGTCAGATTTCCAACCTTTCAGGAAATCAGATAGGAAGAGCTATGGTTTCCATAAAAAGCGAAAATTTACGCAGACAAAGAATTTTCAGCGAATATGGAGTTAATAACATAAATCTTTATACTCAGCTTTACAAGTGCGGTAAGGCTTCTTTGCCTATACCTCATTTGTTGATTATTATTGACGAATTTGCAGAGCTGAAAAAAGAAGAACCCGACTTTATGCGTGAGCTTATCAGTGTTGCTCAGGTAGGCCGAAGCCTGGGTGTGCACCTTATTCTGGCTACACAGAAGCCCAGCGGCACAGTAGATGATAATATCTGGTCAAATGCCAAGTTCAGGTTGTGCTTGCGTGTGCAGGACAGGCAGGATAGTAACGATATGTTACATAAGCCTGATGCTGCTTATCTTACACAGGCAGGCAGATGCTACCTGCAGGTCGGTAACGACGAAATTTATGAGCTGTTCCAGTCAGGCTATTCAGGTGCAGCTTATGATGAGCAGGCAAGTGTGGCAAAAAATGAAATTGCTATCATGATTACCGCTACAGGTAAAACTGCTCTGGTAGGCAGTCACACCAAGATGAAGCTCAAGGAGCAGGAAAAGAAGGGATGGTATGCATTCTTATATGCTACTGTCAACAAGTTAAGAGATACTGCAAAATACGCTGATATCAGCGATGACAGACTGGCAGAGCTGGTTATTGAAAAAGCCATAAAGGCAGGATATAACATCAGCTCAAGCAACTCTGAGCGTAACGCTGTGAAGAACTTTATTTCTCTTATGCCACAGAGCAATATGGATGCTTTACAGGCAGCGGATTATATCGGTATGAAGGCACTTCAGACTAATATAAAGCTTCCTGAAACCAAGGAGAAAACCCAGCTTGAGGCATTGGTGGATTATATCAGGCAGCTTGCCATTGAAGAAAACTATGTTCAGCGTTCTCAGCTCTGGATGCCTTTGCTCAAAAACGTAATTGAGCTTAAAGAAATTGCAGGCGACAATACCCTGCTTAAAGAAGGTTCCTGGCAGCAGTTCGGAAGCTGGTCTCTTAATACTGTTGTGGGTATGTATGATGATCCTCACAATCAGTCACAGCTTCCCTTTGTTGTTGACTTTGAAGAGGGCGGACATCTGGCTGTCTGCGGCTCTGTTTCCAGCGGAAAAAGCACATTCCTGCAGACTCTTGTGTTCTCACTTGCTTCAAAGTACTCTCCAAATTATGTTAACTTCTATCTTCTGGATTTCAGCAGCGGTATGCTTCAGGCATTGGAAAAACTTCCTCATACAGGCGGAGTTATTAAAGATAACGATTCTGATAAGATAGCAAAATTTTTTAACCTTATAGCAGGTATTGTGGAAGAAAGAAAGCGTAAGATTGCCGGCGGCAGCTTTGCTCAGTATGTAAAAGCCAATAAGAATGAGCATATGCCTGCCTTGGTTATTGTTATTGATAATTTTGCAAGCTTTAAAGAAAAAACCGAGAATGTTTATGAGAATATGCTTATTCAGCTTTCCAGAGAAGGTATAGGATATGGTATTTTCCTTGCATTTTCATCGGCAGGCTTCGGTATGTCTGAAATTCAGAACCGTATAGGCGATAATTTTAAGACAGTTGTAAGCCTTGAGATGAGCGATAAGTTCAAGTATATGGACGTTCTCAGAACTACACACATAGACGTTATGCCTGAATCAGGTGTAAAGGGCAGAGGTATTGCTCTGGTTGAAAACAGGCTCCTTGAGTTCCAAACTGCCGTTGCTGTGGGTGCTGAAAACGACTACGAGCGTAACACACTTTTGGAGCAGGCTTCAGTTGCAATGGATAGAATCTGGGATGGAAAGAAACCCAGACCCATTCCCTATATCCCCGAGAATCCTGTTTATCAGGATATCGCTCGGCTTGACGAGTATGTGTCTGCCTGTAAGTCAGAGGTGCTTATTCCCTTTGCTTACCGCAATGATGATGCGACTGTTTACAGCGTAGACCTTATGAGAACCTTCTGTTACTCTGTTACAGGCAAAATCCGTACAGGCAAAACCAATGTTCTTAAGCTTATGATGCTTGCCTGTGCACAGAAAAACGCAAGCAAGATAGTGATTGAGAAAAACCATAAGGAGCTTAAGCTTCTTGCTGAAAACAACGGCTTCAGGTATATTTCCACCGATATGGAAATTCTCAGGTATTTCCAGGAAATCACTCCTGATTTTATTGAGCGTAACAAGCTTAAGAAGGAACTTCAGGAGAAGGGCTTAAGCGATGAGGATATTTTTGCAAAAATGCAGAAGTTTACTCCCATTTATATTTTCGTTTCTGACCTTGTAGAGTTTATTGACGGAATATATCATCCTCAGGACAATATAGGAAATATGAGTGGCTTTTTCGAGAATATTTTTGAAAAAGGATATCTTCATAACATTTATTTCATTACGGCAGTTAATGTTGACGAGTTGGCATCGGTTGCAGGCCTGAAGGCTTATCAGGCTTTTGTCAGCTACAAAACAGGTGTGCATCTCGGCGGAAATACGGCTGCCCAGAGAATATTCAGCTTCCAGAATATTCATTACACACAGTTAACAAAAGCATCCAGAAAAGGAGAAGGCCTTGTGCCTGCCGCCTCTGATGACAGCATGGCAGAAAAGGTTATTATTCCTCTTGCAGGAGGCAATGCAATATGACGGTTATGCTTTTTTATTCGCATAAGAAAAAAGAACTTACTGCACTGAAAAAGTTAGGCAATGAAGTGGTTTGCAAGCTCAGTGATGAGGACTGGGACCTGATTGACTACGAAGACAGAGAAAAGTTGATGAGCTTTTTAAGCAAAAATCCCACCATAGATATTTCCTGTGTGGATGTAGTTGCGGATTCAGGTGTGGAAGCAGCCGAAAAACTTCGTTCAAACAACAAAAATACATATATAATTCTTCTGGCAGATGCTACAGTGTCGCCTGTTGTATATATCAAGCCTACAATTATGGCAGGTTCCCTTATGCTCAGACCTCTTACAGCCGATGCGGTTAAAAAGGTTTTTACTGAAGCTGTAAAGGATTATATACACAGGTTCAGAGAATCAGATGAGGCGGCAGATAGCTTTATTATTGAAAGCCGTGAGGGCAAGCAGTTTGTACCCTATGACAGAATTATCTTTTTTGAGTCCAGAAATAAAAAGATATACATCAATACTGAAAACGAGGAGTATTGTTTTTATGATACCCTTGATAACATTGAGCAGAATATCGGAGAAAACTTTGTAAGATGTCATCGCAGTTTTATTGTTTCCAAAGCGAGAATCAAAAAAATCCAGCTTTCTCAGAATACGGTTCTGCTTGATACCGGATATCAGCTGCCTTTGTCACGCAGTTACAAGAGTGTAGTTAAGGAGCTTAGATAATGGAAAAAATATACTGTTTTTCACAAGACCAACTTAAGGTGTTGATGGTTGGCTGCGGATATGCAAGGGTAGCAGGGCTTAACATCAGTACAGAAACCCTTGATAATACCACGGTGCTCAATGTGCTTAAGGAGCTTACAAACGCAGAGCTTATTAGTCCTGAAGGTGACAGCTTTGTTGCGGTTGATTCTGTCAAAGAGATTATAGATTGTCTGGGCAGGTCTGAGGGCTATATGGTTCTTCATTCCAACTCGGTAAATCTGCCCGACAAATGTTTGTTTATTTCTGATAAGGTGCTGGTTTGCACAACAAGGGTTACAAGTCTCGGTTATATTTCTCTCGGTTTTGTTGATTTCAGCGATATTTACGAGGGTTTAAGGGACGAAGGGTATTTTTCGGGTTCTGAAAGCTCAATGAATGTTGACGAGCAGGAACTTGCAGAATATGATAAAGAGCTGTTATCTGATGTTGACCCCAATGCACCCCTTGAAGCGAGTTCGTCGGTTATTCTCAGCCTTGAGGAGGTTACAGCTGACGGAGAAACTCTAAGGTTTTTCAGAATAATTGATTATTATTTCTACACCTACATAGCTTATTCTGACGGCTCTGAGGTAGTCAGAGAGGTTTACTCTCCTGATAATGCTAAAATGTATTTTGAAAAGATGATGAATATATGATTATTGTAGAAATTTCTGTTCCTTACATAGATAAAAAATACGAATTCAAGCTTAACGAGGATATTCCTGTTTCTGTGATTATTGAAGAGCTATGCTCGGTAATAAGCGAAAAAGAGCAGTGCCCCGTGACAGGCGGAAAAGATAAGCTTATGCTTTTTAATGTTGACAGAGGTGTTGCACTTTCGGGAGAAAGAACCCTTTACGAAAGCAATATTTCGGTGGGCGACAGCCTTATTTTGATTTGATTTTTGCATTTTCAGGCTGTTCGTCACAGAAAATCGGTCGTTTATCAGTTTTGTATCAAAAAATAAAATTATCCTGTATACTTTAATCATCCGATAAAGACACGGAACAAAAACATAAAAAATGGAGGAAACAAATATGGCAGCATTTAAAGTTACAACAGCAACACTCGTATCAAAGGCAAACGAGCTTACAAATCTTAACGGCAGATTCAAGACTGAAACAGAGCAGTTGGTTACATCTGAATCCAGCCTCAATTCTATGTGGGATGGTGAAGCAAACACAGCTTTCCACAATGCTTTTACAGCAGACAAAGCTAAGATGGATGAGTTCTACAATCTTATTGTTCAGTACGTTGAAAAGCTCAACGCTATTGCAACAAGATACACTCAGACAGAGCAGGCAAACACTGAAATCGCATCTTCAAGAACATACTGATAAAAATAATAATTTGATTAAGGAGAGATAGACATGACAGGCACAATCAGAGTAACACCGGAAAAACTTATTTCTACATCACAGGAATTCAGCACACACGGTTCAACAATCGCTTCAATCACAACCGAGATGCTTAACATAGTTGCTTCTCTATCTTCCGTTTGGGAAGGTGAGGCAGGCACAACTTACATGACAAAGTTTAAGGGCCTTGAAACAGACATTCAGACAATGAACAGAATGATTCAGGAGCATGTAAACGACTTACAGCAGATGGCTAATGTTTACAACACTGCTGAGCAGTCCAACACAGATGATGCAGCATCCTTGATTGCAGGTATCATTTCTTAATAATAAAAAGTTCAGACGCTGTCGCAAGGCTTAAGCTTTGCGGCAGTGTTGTCACTGTTTGGAGGTGTTTGATTTGCGTGCAGATTTTGAAAAAACCAGAATTTTAGAGTGCAGATTAAATGAGATTATAGGTGAACTTACATATCAGAAGGAACAGGTAAAAGGAATTATCAGAACAGCTGAGGTTAATGATTTTTCTGAGAATACAGTAGCCTCATTGAAGAAAATATGCGATGATTTTGATGCACAGATTCTCACGGCAATCAAAATGAAAGAGGCATCAAAGAGAATCTCCGAGCTTTACCGTCTGGGAGAAGAGCGTATAAGCTCTTATATTGAAAACGATGTTTTTGACAAGCAGGAGTTCAGATTCTGCACATATCTGCAGGAGAGTACCGATTTTGATTGGAGTATAAAATAATGGAGATTAACGAAAATATTATTGCAGTCAACATTTCTGCTCTTTCTGGCGATCTGGAGATAATGGCCGAGAAAAATGCAACTCTGGAAGCAGAAATAAATAATCTTGAAATTATTATCAAAGAACTTGAAGGTATGTACAGCTCTCAGGGGGCTGACCATATTAATATGAATATGAAAAACATATTGGAGCAGGCTAAGGAGTTTTTGGTGGTTTCCAAAGTAACAACCGCTGATGCTGAGCTTGCACTCAATACTTACATAGAGATAAATCAGAAATCAAAAGATATTATTAACGCAATTAATATCTGATGTAGGTGATATAATGGATAAGTATTTTGAATTTGATACCTCCCAATACATACTTCTTGTTTCTGATGCTGACTTCTGCAAAGCATTGGCAGAGGCAAAGCACTGCTGTGAGAATATAGGGCAGTGTATTACAGAGATAAAGGGGATTGTCGGAGGTACTTCTGATTATTGGACAACTTCCTCAGCAGAGCTTCTGAGAGAAAGATTTGCAGAAGACATCAGCTCTCAGGAGTTTTCGGAAAGCTCAGTCAGCGGAGTCTGCGATACTCTGGATTCGGTTATAAGCTGTTATCAGACTTCAACAGACTCAGAAAACAAGGCAGAAGCTCTTGCTGATAATATTTTTGGTTGATGGTGTATTATGGAGAATATTAACAAATTTGCTGTTTGCGAGAAAACATCCAGACAGCTCGAAGAAGTGGCAGAAGCTTTAAAAGCAGGAATAGTAAAACCTCTGGACGAAGATGTTGCGCTTATTCATCAGGCATTCAATGATGAAACCGGTTGGGCTTTTGCTGAAAAATACAGTCAGATGGTGGGAGAAACCACCAAACTTTGTGATGAGATTCTGTTTTTACAGAAAACAATAAGCGACACCGCAAAAATAGAAAACGATTAAAAAATTACAGTAGAGGGGGAATAAATATGGACGCAATATTGTGGATAGTAATAGGCATATTTCTTGCTTTTGCAATAGTTGCAACTGTATTTATTGTCAGGTCACAGAAAAACAGAACAAATAACAGCGAAATACATATTTCAGGCGGTGCCGATATAGAGAGAGGTTACCTCAGCAACGACAATAACTATTTCAAAGGCGGCTACGGTGAGCTGGAAGAAACTGTTGTTATAGGTTATGATTACCGCCGTGCAGGTGCAAATTCCAAAACAATCAAGCTGATAAATCTGCGTACATCACAGTCAACGGTTTTGAATATCGTCAATCAGCTGACTTTTGGCAGAAGCAGAGAAGGCGGATGCTTCAGCATAGAGGGCGACACCTCGGTTTCTATGTATCATTGCAGAATGTTTGTGTATAATAATACACTTTATCTTGAGGATCTGAACTCCTCAAACCATACTTTTGTTAACTCCAAAAGGATAACGGAGCCCTATATTTTGTCAGACGGTGATGAAGTGAAAATAGGAAATACCAGGTTTAAAGTGCTATTTTAGGTCATTCGTCGTGAAAAAGTGCTGATTGTCAGTATTTGATAACAAAAAGATGTATTTGCGTATAATTAAGACATCAAGCAAAAGGAGTTGTAATCAATGGCAAATGTAACCTTTAAAGTGGATACAGACAGACTCGGCAGTGACGCTAACAATATGATGGGTGACGTAAGATGCATTATGTCAGATATTGAAGATATAAACAGCCGGGTAAATACTCTCGGTACAATGTGGAAGGGCGAAGCCAACCAAGCGTTGACTGAGAGTTTCAATCAGGCGCACGGATGGATGCTTGAGGTGCTTAAATCTTACGAGAAAATTATCAACACACTTATGGAAGATAAAGAAAAGTATGATGTCTGTGACCAGAATGTTACAGATGTTGTGTCAAAAATATAATTGAAAGGAGCAAAATCAATGTCATTAATGTGTCCCAATCCTTTTGATATTTCAAATCTTATTGAACTGATTTTCGGTTCATCTGTAGCTATTGAAGTTGCTCCTGAACAGCTTATTGCAACCGCAGAGCAGATGGAAGCCAAAATAAGCAGTGTACGTGGTAAATTTGACGAAATGACTTCTACAATGAACGGTACAAAGAATTATTGGGAAGGCAAGGTTTCTGATTCAAGAAACACACGTTTCACAAACAACGCAGAGCAGATGAAGGAAATGTTCTCTTTGCTTAACTCTTATGTGGTTAAGCTTAAGGCAATTGCCGAGAATTATATCAACACAGAAGATAAGAACGAAACTACGGCAGAAGCGCTTCCGTTTAACATTATTTCCTGAGGTGAGTGTCAATGAAAACAAGTTATCAGATATATTGTGATTACTCAAAGGCTATTTCAAAGGCAAGAACCCTTGAGTCAATGGCAGAGAAAATCAACTCTGTTGCAATGTCGGAAATAGTAGAAGAAACAGCAAATCTGAATGCAAGCTGGCAGGCAACATCAATGACAATTGTCAGAGGCAAAAGCATTGAGATTGCAGATGACCTTAAGAATCAGTCAAAAAATCTTTTGAATATTGCAACAGCAATCCGCAGAATTGCACGCCGCAACTTTGATGCAGAGATGAGATCATTGGAGCTTGCAAAAAAACGCGAGTACGGAAACTGAGCCAAGTGTTTTATATAAGGAGGGGTATTCATGCCAAATATGAATGTTAATACAGCTGCAATGAGAGCATACTCAGCAAAAATGACAATCAGTGCATTTAAAATTGCAGCCTGTGCTGTTTCGGTAGATGCGATAAAACACACTCTGCCTTTTTCAAGCGATATTACTCAAAGCGTTGACAGAGCACTGGAGCTCAGTAGCGACAACCTTTATGAATCTCGTGCAAGAGTTTCCAGATTGGCAAAAGCTGTAAATGATGCAGCTGATTTATACGAAAAAACAGAAAATCAGAGAATGTTTCTGATTCCTGAGATTTTAGAAAAGTTCCCGCTTATTAATATGATTCCCACTTTGGTTCTTCCTATAGGCGGATTGGATGATGGATTGTGGGAAGGTGCCATAGGCGGAAGTGTTCTGGCAGGTGCTGTTTCTGCAGGAGGAGCATTTGCAGGCATTACATATTCAGGCACAGCAGAAGGTTCTTTGATTAACTACGGTGTCAGCGGTGAGACCTTCTTCGGCTATAAGTATAAGGCTGATGATGACGGTGAGGTTAACGCTATCGGGCTCGGTGCAAAAGGTGAAGCTCATTTTAACCTTGCAGAAGGTTCTTTGTCAGGTGATTTCGACGATTTAACAGGTACACTCAGAGGTGCTATAGGTAATGCAGCTGTTGAGGGTTCTGTGGGTGCAACGCTGTTTTTCCAGGGACATTTATCTCCCGCAATTTACGCTGAGGCAAAGGCGTCGGCATCTGTTCTTGAGGGCGAAGCAGAACTCAGACAAGGCGATGACCTTAACAATACTTTTGTTAAGGCAGAGGGAAAGGTTCTGGGCGCTGAGGCTTATGCCAAAGGCGGCGTTGGGGTGCTTCAGATAGAAAATGAAGATGGAAGTTATTCATCTGAATTTGGTGTTCAGGGCGAGGCAGGTGCAGAGGCATACATTGCTGAGGGCACAATTTCAGGCGGATATGAAATCTTTGGTATAGAGTTTGAAGTTGGTGTTACAGGTAAGGCTGGCGGTGCGGGTGCCACAGCAGGTGGCAGCATTACAACAGGTGGTATTTCCGGCGAAGTAGGTGCAGGTCTTGGTTTAGGCGCAGAAGTATCTGTCAGCGTGGACTGGAGTGGTTTTGATCCCGGTGCTGTTCTGGATTCTGTAGTTGAAACAGGCGAAGCAGTAGGCGAGTTTGTAAGCGATGCCGGTGAATTTCTCAGCGGTGCAGGCGAAGCAATAAGCGACGCAGGCGAGGCAATCAGCAATTTATTTGATTTCAGATAATTTTTGGAGGTTAAGTTATGTATAAAGAATTATTACCCATTGGTTCAGTTGTTTTGCTCAATGGTGGCGAAAAGAGAGTTATGATTTGTGGAAGAATCCAGACAAGAACAGGCGATGAAGCAATCTATGATTATTCAGCCTGCTATTATCCCGAGGGAATCGTTGGTTCTGACAGTATGTTCTTCTTTAATCACGAAAGTATCGAGAAGGTTTTCTTCCTTGGTTTTCAGGACGAGGAGGAGCTTACATTCCACAAGCATGTGCTGGACAGAATAAGCGAAATAGCTTATGAGGATAATAAAATCGTTGTAAAGAACTTTACCGAAGAATAAAACAAAATAAAAGAAATAGTATCGGATATCAAGTCAACGTAATTTTCGAAAGAATTTTTCGTTGGCTTTAAGCCGTTATCGGCACTTATAGATTCTAAATGCAACTGAAAGCTTTTTGATAAAAACTTTCAATGGTGTTTACAAAATGTAAAATTAATCAAGGAGGCTCTTACTATGAAAAAGCGTAGGAGTAGTCAGGTTTTGTCCTGTATTATAGCACTGATTCTGATTCTCAGTATGGTACCTGTTGTGAATGTGTCTGCGGTTACAACCGACATCGCAGAAGTTGCAGGAACGACCACAAGCGGACTTGAGTATGAAATCAGTGGTGGTAAGGTAACTATTACAGGTTACACAGGTTCGGCAACCACGTGTACTATTCCATCTCAGATTGAGGGATATCCGGTTACAAGTATAGGTGAATCGGCATTTTACGATTGCACAAGTCTTACAAATGTCACAATCCCCTCGGGTGTTACAAGTATAGGGCACAGTGCGTTTTTCGGTTGCGAAAGCCTTACAAGCATCACAATCCCCTCGAGTGTTACACGTATAGTTTCATGGGCATTTTACGATTGCAAAAGCCTAACAAGCATCACAATCCCCGAGGGTGTTACAAGTATAGGTGATGGTGTGCTTGGTGGTTGCGAAAGCCTTACAAGCATCACAATTCCCTCGAATGTTAAAAGTATAGGGAACAGTGCATTTTCAAGTTGCAAAAGCCTAACAAGCATCACAATTCCCTCGAGTGTTACAAGTATAGGGAACGGTGCATTTAACGATTGCATAAGTCTTACAAGCGTCACAATCCCCTCGAGTGTTACAAGTATAGGCGAATATGCGTTTTCAAATTGCACAAGCCTTGCAAGTATCACAATCCCCTCGAATGTTACAAGTATAGGCAACTTTGCGTTTTCGTCTTGCACAAGCCTTACAAGCATCACAATCCCCAAGGGCGTTACAAGTATAGGAAACGGTGTGGTTTCTACTTGCACAAGCCTTACAAGCATCACAGTTGATGAAGATAATACTGTGTATGATAGCAGAAACG
>JAFTIP010000009.1 GCA_017456845.1 Ruminococcus sp. | reverse complement strand
GTACATTTCGCCTGATTCCTGTAAATGCATAATCTGTCCCTCCGCTTCGTGTATATAGTATATCATATTTTTCGGGGATTTCAATAATAAATAAATCTGCACAATAAAAATTCTGAATTTTACCTTTATATATGTAAATCCTGACGAATTTTGAGAGATTTTGGAAAAGTTGAACCCTCAAGTGTTGACAAAAGGAGGCTTTTTGTGTATTATATATTGCAGTTAGCAAAAGCTAACTTATTTTTTAAAAGGTTCGGTTACCTTAGGCTAACCGACAGAGGAAGTATAAATATGAACACTTTAAAAGATGCAAAAATCGGCCATACCGTAAAGGTAGTTAAGGTTCACGGCGAAGGTCCTGTAAGACGAAGAATTATGGATATGGGTATTACCAAAGGCGTAGAGATTTATATCCGCAAGGTGGCTCCTTTAGGCGACCCTTTTGAGCTTAACGTAAGAGGTTACGCTTTGTCTCTTCGCAAGGCGGACGCCGAAATGATAGAAGTAGAGTAATTATCAAGGGACTTAAAGCCCCTTTTACTTAAAAGTTAGATTAGTGTTTGCTAATCTGAAAGAGAGGATATATATGCAGATACGAATTGCTCTGGCGGGTAATCCCAATTCAGGCAAAACAACGCTTTTCAATACTCTTACAGGTGCCAATCAATATGTTGGTAACTGGCCCGGTGTAACCGTTGAGAAAAAAGAAGGTAAATTAAAGAAAAATGAGGATATTATTGTTACCGACCTTCCCGGTATTTACAGCCTTTCGCCTTATACTTTGGAAGAGGTTGTGGCAAGAAACTACCTTATAGAAGAAAGACCCGACGCTATTCTTAATATTGTTGACGGTACAAACCTTGAGCGTAACCTTTACCTTACAACTCAGCTTATGGAAATCGGCATTCCTGTGGTTGTTGCCATCAATATGATGGATGTTGTAAGAAAGCTTGGCGATAAAATTGACACTGAGCTTTTAGGCAAAAGGCTTAAATGCCCTGTGATTGAGATTTCTGCGCTTAAAAACGATGGTATCGAAGAGGCTGCCGACCTTGCAATAAGAGCCGCAAAAAAGGGCAGAGCGGTGCCTCAGCATATTTTCTCAGGTACAGTTGAGCACGCCATTGCTCATATTGAGGAAGCAGCAATTCACAATATGCCTGAGGACCAGCAGAGGTTTTTTGCTATAAAGCTTTTTGAAAGAGACCGCCACGTGCTTTGCAAGCTTCAGCTTGAAGGTAAAATAGTTGAGCATATGGAAAACGACATCAAGGCCGTTGAGCAGGAGCTTGATGACGATGCCGAAGCTGTTATTATCAACGAGCGTTACATTTACATAGATAAAATTTTAAAGGGCTGCTACGTTAAGAAGAGCATCGGCAGACTCACAATAACCGATAAAATCGACAGAATTGTTACAAACCGTGTGCTTGCACTTCCCATTTTTATTGCGGCAATGCTTCTTGTGTATATGGTTTCTATCGGCACGATAGGTAACTGGACAGTTACGTTTATGAACGACGGCTTGTTCGGCTCTTTTGCTGAGTGTGCTGCGGCAGGAGATTTGCCTGCGTTTATGGGCTCTTGGGTAAGCGTGCCTGAGTTTTTGGATACTTTTCTTTTGGATAGTGCAGGTAACCCTGTAATTGCTCATTGGCTCTATAGTCTTGTTATGGATGGTATTGTTGCAGGTGTTGGTGCAATTTTAGGCTTTGTACCTCAGATGCTTATACTCTTCCTTTTGCTTTCTCTTCTTGAAGACTGCGGTTATATGGCAAGAGTTGCCTTTATTATGGACAGGCTCTTCAGAAAGTTCGGTCTTTCGGGCAAGTCATTTATTCCTATGCTCGTCGGTACAGGTTGCTCTGTTCCCGGTATTATGGCAAGCCGTACCATTGAAAGCGACCGAGACAGAAAAATTACAATTATGACTACAAGCTTTATTCCCTGCGGTGCAAAAATGCCCGTTGTTGGCCTTATTGCAAGTGCACTTTTCGGCGGTTCTGCTTGGGTTGCTACTGCGGCTTATTTTATAGGAGTTGCGGCGGTTGTAGTTTCTGGTATTCTACTTAAAAAGCTTAAGGCGTTTGCCGGTGACCCTGCTCCCTTTGTTATGGAGCTTCCCTCTTACCATGCACCTGTTCCCAAGAACTTCTTGCGTGCAACATGGGAAAGAGGCTGGTCTTTCATCAAGCGTGCAGGTACAGTTATTTTTGCCGCTTCCGTAATTATCTGGGTGCTTAACTCCTTAAGCTTTGAGGGCGGCTTCCATTATATTGATGAAGGCGTATGCGGAGCTTCTATTCTTGAGACAGTTGGCTCAGCAATTGCGTGGATTTTTACTCCCCTTGGCTTTGGTAACTGGCAGTCAGCTGTTGCTACCATTATGGGTCTTATGGCTAAAGAAGAGGTTGTAAGTGTTCTTGAAGAACTCGCTGCTATGAGCGGTGAGGGTGCAGGCGTTGCAGAGGCTATTTTCGGAGGTTCTTCGCTTGCAGGTTTCAGCTTCCTTGTGTTCAACCTTTTATGTGCTCCTTGCTTTGCGGCAATGGGTGCTATCAAGAGAGAAATGAACAACTGGAAGTGGACAGCTTTCTAAATTTATTATATGTGCGTATTTGCGTATGCAGTTTCGCTTATTGTTTATCAGTTCGGTCTTCTCTTTACAGGCAACGTAAATGTGGTTGGACTTATCTTTGCTGTAGCAGTACTTGCACTCCTTGTATTTATGGTGGTTCGCCCCAACAAGTATGCTCAGGGCAAAATCCGAAAATAATAAGTTTTGTAAGGAGGTTATCCTATGACTTGGCAGACCTGGGTGGTCTTAGGCGTTATAGCGGCGGTTTTTGTAGCTGTTGTAGCGGTTGGAATTATTAATAAGAAAAAAGGTAAGTCTTCTTGCTCCTGCGGATGTTCAGGCTGTGCGATGAAGGATGCCTGCCATAAAAAATAATTTATATTTGACTTTAAATGCTCTTGCTCTAAGGGTAAGAGCATTTATTTCAAGACTCGGTTAGCGTATGCTAACCGAGGTCGGGTGTATGGAAAGGGATAATTATGAGCGTAGTTATTGTAGGCGGCAATGAGTGTATGACCCGTCAGTATATGGATATATGCAAGTCTTACGGATGTAAGGCCAAGTGTTACCACAAAATGAAGTCAGGGCTTAAAAATTTAGGTGCCCCCGATTTGCTGGTGCTTTTTACAGATACTATGAGCCATAAGATGCTTCGCACAGCACTAAGCGAAACAAAAGGTAGCGATACCATAGTGGCACGAAGCCATTCAAGCTCGGCGAGTGCACTTAAGGGAATACTTAAAGCTCACACGGGATAAAATAAGAAAAAAGGAGGGTAAATATGTCGGAAGAAATGATTTTAAAGCACTGTGCACCAACTTTAGCGCGGATTAAAACTGCAAATCTTTTTTCCTGTGAGGTTAAAAGCGAAGAAGAACTAAAAGAGGCACTTCGTAAATATAATAAAAAGTTTGTGAAGAAAGGCCTGAGGATTCTGCCACTGAAGCATAAAGACGGCAGAGCCCTTATATATATTTACCGTCCTCAGCTTTTAGCTCAGGATTTAAAGCACAGCTACGCCAAAGGCCTTTTAGGAGGACTCGGTTATATTCCCGAAAGTGCAGAGCTTTCGGTGGTAAGGCTTATTGGACGTATTAACGAGGTTCAGGGCTTTCCTCACGAAATCGGACTTTTTCTCGGCTATCCTCCTGAGGATGTGAAAGGTTTTATTGAGGAGGGCTCAAGAAACTACAAGTGTAAGGGCTGCTGGAAGGTATATTCCGATGTTGATAAAGCTCGGAGACTTTTTGAAATGTACAGGCATTGCGCGACGGTATATAACAGGAAATGGTTGCAGGGCAGAAGCTTGGACAAATTAACGGTTTCGGCTTAAAACATGTAGGCAAAATGAGACAAAATAAGCAATATGTTCCACTTTTGAGGCGTTGAACTCAAAAGTGGAACTTTTGTTTTTGTAAAAATATGTTGACAATGTTCAACTGGTGTAGTATTATAAATTAAAAATGAACGCATTACCCCTTATTGGCATCGATTATTCCTTGTAGATATGGGGTGTTTTTGTTTCATAAAAGATTTGTTTGGGAAAGGAAATGGAAAATGAGCAGTTTTGAGCTTAGCCGCAAGCAGTTTAAGATTCTTACATATCTTGAACGTGTGAATGAAAAACTCAGCCAGCGTGAGATTTCCGATAAGCTGGATATATCCTTAGGCTCCGTAAGCCGTCACCTTGAGTTTTTAAGAAATGAAGGCTTAATTGAGGGAACAAAGGTAACAGAAAAGGGCATAGAGGCTTTAGAGCCTTACAGAGTAAAGCGTGCTGTGTTTATTGCCGCAGGTTTCGGTTCACGTTTGGTGCCGATTACTCTTAACACTCCCAAGCCTTTGGTTCGTGTTAACGGCACAAGAATGATTGACACCCTCCTTGACGCTGTGGTTAATGCAGGTATCGAGGAAATTTATGTTGTAAGAGGATATTTGGGCGAGCAGTTTGACCAGCTTCTTTATAAATATCCCAACATCAAGTTTATTGAAAACCCCATTTACAATGAGGCAAACAATATTTCTTCTGCACTTATTGCCAGAAGCCTTCTTCAGAACGCATATGTTTTTGAGGCTGACTTGGTGCTTTACAATCCTGAGCTTATTACAAAATATCAGTACACATCCAATTACCTTGGTGTTCCTGTTGAGAAAACAGACGACTGGTGTTTCGAGGTTAAAAACAGAGTCATCACAAAGCTTTGTATCGGCGGCACAGATTGCTATCATATGTTTGGCATATCCTACTGGAACGCTGAAGACGGCAAAAAGCTTGAAAGTGATATAGAAAAGGTGTTTAACCTTCCCGGCGGTAAGGAAAGATACTGGGATCAGGTTTCTCTTGAATATTGCATAAAGAATTATCAGGTTGAGGTTAGAGCCTGCACTTTTGATGATATTATTGAGATTGACACCTACAACGACCTTAAAAACTTAGACCATACCTACATCTGAGGGGTGTTTTTATGAAAAAAGGACTAATTATATTACTTGCAGTAACGTTACTGTTTACCTTTTTTGCCGATTTCGGCTCAAAGGAAACAATCGTTGTGTGTGCATCTTCAGAGCAGTTTCGTAACGACGAGCTGCAGGCACAGCTTGCTGAGGAGTTCCCTAATTACAATGTAGTTGTTACATATATGTCTACGGGTAAATCTGCCGCTAAAATTTACGCTGAGGGCGAGGACACCGAGGTTGATATTCTTGTAGGTTTAGAGACAGGCTATATGAACAAGATTAAAGGTGAGCTTGCAAATATCGAGGGCAAGAGCAAGATTCCTTATCTCGAAGGTCTTACTCCTGCCGATAACGGCAACCTCTGGGTTACTTGGGAGAAGCAGGCAGGCGGTATTATCGTTAATACTGACATATTAGAAAAGCACGGCTTAGAGGCTCCTAAGACTTATGAGGATTTATTAAAGCCTGAGTATAAAGGCTTAGTTGCAATGCCTGACCCCAAATCCTCAGGCACAGGCTACTTCTTCTACAAAAACTGGGTTAACCTCTGGGGTGAAGAGGGTGCACTTGAATACGTCGACAAGCTTTATCCAAACTTGAAGCAGTTTACAGAGTCAGGCTCAGGTCCTATTAAGCTTTTAAAGCAGGGCGAGATTGCCGTGGGCCTTGCACTTACCTTCCAAGGTATTACCGAAATGAACGATGGCCAGCCTTTTGAGGTTATTTTCCCTCCCGAGGGTTCACCTTACTCCCTTACAGGCACAGCCATTGTTAAGGGTCACGAAGACAAAAAAGGTGTAGACGAGGTTTTCGACTATATTGCAAATGTTTTCCTTAAGTATGATAAAGAGTATTTCTGCCCCGAAACAGTTTATGAGGGTCAGGTAAATTATATTGAGAATTATCCCACCGAAATACCTTATGCAGATATGACAGGTATTCAGGATTATGAGGCGAAAGAGAGGCTGCTGTCAATATGGAAGTATTAAACACTAAATTATCAGTAAAAAATCTTACAAAAACTTACGCAGGCAAAACAGTTTTAAATAACGTAAGCTTTGACCTTATGGAAGGTGAATTCCTTTCTATTTTAGGTCCTTCAGGCTGCGGTAAAACCACACTTTTACGTATTCTTATCGGTCTTGAGAAAGCTGACAGCGGCGAAATCATCAAGGGCGGTCAGGATATTTCAAATCTTGCAAGCTTCGACAGAGGAATGGGCATTGTTTTCCAGAACTACGCACTTTTCCCCAATATGACAGTTCTTCAGAATGTTATGTATGCCCTTACTCTTCGTAAGGACACAAAGAAGCAGGCTAAGGAAATTGCTACAAGAACCCTTGAGCAGGTTGGTCTTACCGATCAGATGCACAAGCGCCCCCATCAGCTTTCAGGCGGTCAGCAGCAGCGAGTTGCTATTGCAAGAACTCTTGCAATGAACCCCGATGTTATTCTTCTTGACGAGCCTATTTCTGCTCTTGACGTTACAAACCGAGAGATTATGAAGGCTGAGCTTAAGTCACTCCAGAAAAAGTTCAACGCTACAATGCTTTTCATTACTCACGACCAGGAAGAGGCTTTCTTCCTTTCTGACCGTATCATGGTTATGAGCGAGGGTAACATTGAGCAGATGGCTACTCCCAAGGAGCTTTACACAAATCCTGCAAACGATTATATCAAGGAGTTCGTTGTAGAGCAGCTTGATAAGAAATATCAGGATCTTTCCCGCTATACAGGAAGAGGTAACGTATGAAAATAAAGAAGAACAAAGGCTATTTCGGCTTAAAGTATTTGCTGCTTGCCTACCTTCTGGTTTCTGTTGTTCTTCCTATTATCTACCTTTTCAGCAGTATCAGAGGTCAGCATATCAGCGACGTTTTGTCATCGGCACAGTTTTTGCCCATGCTCAAGAATTCTGTTATCACAACAGTAATTGCAACGGCTATTTCCATTGTGCTTTCTTTCTTTTTGGCATATATGCTTAACCGTTCAAACATAAAGTTCAAATCTTTCTTCGTTGTGCTTTTCACAATTCCTATGCTTATTCCCAGTATTTCCCACGGTATGGGTCTTGTGTTCCTTTTCGGCGACAACGGTATCGTAACAAACCTTCTGGGTCTTAACATCGGCCTATACGGCTACAAGGGCATTGTGATGGGCTCTGTGCTTTATTCTTTCCCTGTGTCCTTTCTGATGTTCAACGACTCTTTCCAGTATGAGGACTACACAATTTATGAGGCAGCCGGTGTGCTTGGTATGAGCAAGTTCAGACAGTTTGTGTCTATTACCCTGCCCTCTATGAGAAGAACCATTGTTTCTGCTGTTCTTGCAGTATTCACAATGATTTTTACCGACTACGGCGTTTCTCTTATGACAGGTGGTACAGATATGACCCTGCCCGTATATATGTACCGTGAGGTTATCGGTATGATGAACTTCTCAGGCGGTGCGGTTGTAGGCGTTGTGCTTCTTTTGCCTGCTATGGTTGCGTTTATTATGGACCTTAAAAACAGCGGTATCAATGCATCCGGCAGTACAGTTACAAAAGCATACGTAATAGGCGAAAACAAGGTAAGAGACGTTGTGGTTTATATTGTATTTGCAGTTGTTATCTTCCTTTTGTGCCTGCCTATTGTGGCTTTTGTGCTTCTTAGCTTTGTTAAGCAGTATCCCATTGATATGTCATTTAGCTTAGAAACCGCAAAGAAGCTTCTTTCAAGCGGAATAGGTCAGTATTTTATCAACTCCGTAGCTATTGCACTTCTTACATCTTTGGTGGGTACCTGCCTTTCTTATTTCTCTGCATATATTACAGCAAGAAGCCAGAAGGCAATCTCAAACGGCGTGCTTCACTTTATCAGTATGCTGTCTCTTGCTGTGCCCGGTATTGTTTTGGGTCTTTCCTATGTTCTTACGTTTAAGAACGTTCCCATTTACGGCACAATTTTTATTCTCGTGGTTGTAAATATTGCTCACTTCTTCTCGTCCCCTTACCTTTTGGCTTACAACTCACTTTCAAAGTTCAACCCAAATCTTGAGGATGTTGCAGATACTCTGGGCATCAGCCGTATGAAAATCCTTTTCTCGGTATACATTCCCAGCACAAGAGCAACAATCGTTGAGATGTACAGCTATTTCTTCGTTAATGCCATGATTACAATTTCTGCGGTTTCATTCCTTATGAACTTCAGAACAATGCCTCTTTCTCTGCTGATTCCTCAGCTTGAATCACAGTCATTTATCGAGGGTACAGCTATGGTTTCCCTCCTTATCCTTGTAATTAACCTTGTAGAAAAGGGAATAGCCTTTGCAGTTAAGAAAAAGGTATCAAAAGAAGAGGAAAAAATCCTTGCAGCACCCTTAGAGTCTGCTGAATAATTAATCATAAATAAAAACGCCTGACGTTTACTCGTCAGGCGTTTTTGTGTGTTATAAAATACACGAAATCTGCACAATCGGGATTCATAATATTAATAAAAAACAGGGGTTATTCCTCAACCACTATATTTTCTTCGTCAGTACGTGGGTTAAGAATACTTGCAATAACTTCTCTTTCGTCAAGGTGGTATTTAACGCCCTTGATTTCCTGATAATCTTCATGACCCTTGCCGGCCAAAACGATAATATCGCCAGCCTCGGCGTTTTCGATACAATAGCGGATAGCATCCACTCGGTTGGGAACAATAACATACTTACCGTTGGTTTTGTCTATTCCTACCTTGATGTCGGCGATAATATCGTTTACATCCTCAAAACGGGAGTTATCCTCGGTGATAACCGATAAATCCGAGAGCCTGCCCGAAACCTCGCCCATTTCATAGCGTCTTGCTTTGGGGCGGTTACCGCCAGCACCAAACATTGTAATCAGGCGGTGGGGTTTATACTCGCGGAGAGTGGTAAGCACGTTTTCCATAGAAACGGCATTGTGAGCGTAATCAATAAGCAAGGTGTAGTTACTTTTAACAGGGTAAACCTCAACCCTGCCCTTAACCTTTACGGTTTCAAGTCCTTTAATAATAAATTCATCATTAATATTCATTTCAGAGCAAAGTGCAATTGCTGCCAGAGCGTTGTAAACGCTGAATCGGCCGGGGATTGCAACGTCTAAGGGGAGCTCCTTTTTGCCCTTGAGCTCAAAGTGTACACCGATAAAGCCCTGACGAGCCAGAAGTTTGTCGTCAGATGCAATAAAATCAGCGTTTTCGTTAAAGCCGTAGGTTACGTTTTCGCAAACGCAGTCTTTTAAAAGCTCTTCATAGGCCTCATCGTCGATGTTGATAATACCTTTTTTGCAGTTTTTAAAGAGGATAGCTTTGCTTTCTAAATAATCCTGCATATCAGGGTGTTCGCTGTCGCCGATGTGGTCGTGAGAAAAGTTTGTGAAAATACCATAGTCGAAGTTAATGCAGTCTGTACGGTGGTGCTTCAGTCCGAGGGAAGAGGCTTCAATAACCATGGCCTTACATCCCTTTTTAACCATTTTACGCATAGCCTGCTGAATTTCGTAGGATTCGGGGGTGGTATTGGCGGTTTTGTAGATTTTGTCGCCTATAACAATGCCCAGAGTACCAATGGTGCCTGTTTTAATGCCTGCACATTCTAAAATAGAGCGAATCATAGCAACAGTTGTGGTTTTGCCTTTTGTACCTGTAATTGCAATTGTGGTAAGCTCTTCGGCGGGATTTCCGAAAAGTGCGGTGCTCATAACGGCTAAAGCGGCGCGTGTGTTCTCAACCTTTATTATTGTTATGTCGGCATCGGTATTAACGTCGTCGCTGACGATCAGGGCAGAGGCTCCCTTTTCAATAGCGTCCTGTGCATACTTGTGGCCGTCTGTGTTAAAGCCCTTAAGGCACACAAAGGCGGTGCCGTTTACCACTTTTCTTGAGTCATAGACGATATCGTCGATTTCGATTTCGGCAGAGCCTTTTAAAACTTCGTATGAAAGTGACGAAAGCAGTTTTTCAAGCTTCATAATCCGAAGCACCTCCGTATATATTATAATAAGTATATTTTGTCCGTATTCTTAAGGTACAACTTTTTTAGCCAAATGTCAATTTAAATTCTCGCGTTTAAACCCTTTATTTTGTGGTAAAAGTAGGTGTTTTTGTTAAATTTCTACTACAGAAAGTAATTTTGACGAAAAATTGCTTTCAACAGGGTGAAAACGGGGGGTGGAAGCTTAGGTATATGTCAAATTGCCTTTATTTGGAGGGCACAGGGTGGCAAGTTGCACAAAACATGTTTTGACATAACCGCTAAAGTTGAGATTACAAATTTGTGCATAATGTTAATTGATTTAAAATTAGTTGTTAAATTGACCAAAATCAAGCTTCTTATTTATTATTTTAGATAAAAAGTACAAAGGTAGTTGAAATTGTGCTTCGATTTGTGCTATTATTACTATAGTGAAACAGTGCCCCAAGGTGTGCACTGACACAAGAAAATTATTTTAAAAAGGAGTTATCCAAAATGAACGCAAAGAGAATTCTTGCTCTGTTGTTCGCTGTTCTCATGGTAGCAGGTTGCCTTGCAGCTTGCGGCGAGACTAAGCCCGCAACAACAGACCCCGTTGACGGCACACAGGCTGCAACAGGCGCACAGACAACATTTGTTCCCTGGTCCGCAGAGGACATCGCTGACCTCGGTGCAAACATCCAGAAGGAAGCAGCAGGCAACAAGGTTACACTTAAAGTATGGCAGCCTGAGGCAGCTCAGGATGTATTTAAGGCTCAGGTAGCTGACTTCAAAGAGATCTTCAAGGATTATGCTGAGATCGAAATCGAAGTTGCAATCCAGGGCGAGGGCGACGCTGGTGCAAACGTACTTTCTGACCCCAACACAGCAGCTGACGTATTCGGCTTTGCTTCTGACCAGATCATGAAGCTTGCAAAGCCCGGCGCACTTGCTAATGTTATGTTCCCCAACGAAGTTACTTCTATGAACACACCCGCTTCTGTTGAAGCTGCAACTTACGAAGGCAACCTCGTTGCTTACCCCGAAGTTGGCGACAACTCTTACTTCCTCTGCTATGATAAGAGAGACATCACAGCTGATCAGGCTAAGTCTCTTGAGGCTATCCTTGAGGCTTGTAAGGCTAACAATAAGAGATTTATCATGAATACAGGCGATGGTTATTTCGCATGTATGTTCCTCTTTACAGGCGGTCTTGAGACAATGGGTCTTGAGGAAGACGGCGAGACTCAGAAGTTCAACGATTACGACATCGATCAGGTAACAGCTTCCGTTAAGGCATTTGCTGACCTTTTCAAGACTTACAAGGCAAACTTTGAGTCTAACCAGACAAGTGCAGTTGTTGACGGTTTCAAGAACGGCACAACATCTGCTGGTGTTATCGGTTCTTGGGACGTAGCTTCCGCTAAGGCAGCTCTTGGTGAAAACGCAGGTTTTGCAATTCTTCCTACAATCAACATCAACGGCACAGATACACCCATCAAGAACATGTTCGGTTACAAGTTCATCGGTGTTAACAGCCAGACTAAGTTCCCCTACACAGCTCAGGCTCTTGCTTACTACCTCTCTAACGAGGAGTGCCAGCAGGAAAGAGCAGAGCAGCTCGAGTGGGGTCCCTCTAACATAAACGTAGCAAACAGCGACTTCGTAACAAACAACGAGTCTATGTCTGCTATCCTTGCTCAGGCTACTAACTCTGTTCCTCAGACAATCATCGTTGGTACATTCTGGGATCCTTGTGCAGCTCTTGGTACTTACATTACTGAGTCCAGCAACGATTTCTCAGAGGCTAACGTTAAGGCTGAGGTTGAGAAGTGCATCAACAATATCCTTGACCTTTAATTTTAAATCGGGATATATTTTTTTGAAATTAACTTAATCTGATTTATTCACAGCCCGAGGCAGGGCTTCGGGCTGTGATATTTTTATTACGCTAAATTACGCTAAGGATTTTTATTCTGCAAACGTAGGATAAAGGGGAGTGAACAAGAGTGAAATATATCGATTACATACAGCTGAATCCTTTACAGCGTTTTTGGTATAAGTTTAAGGAAACTATCAAGAACTTGCCCAATACGCTCAAAGCGTTCTTCTGTGCTATCGGTAAAGCCATCAAGAACTTTGTGCTTAAGATTGCTTTAGGCATTAAAGATTTCGCTGTTGGATTTGCTCAGGGTGACATCATTACCAAGCTTTCCTATATTATTATGGGTCTCGGTAATGTTACAAGAGGACAGGTTATCAAAGGCATAATTTTCTTCTCGCTTGAAGTTGCATACATCGCATTTATGGTGTTCTTCGGTGGTGCATATTTGAGCCAGTTCTTTCACCTTGAGGCACAGTATCATTATGAAACTATAAGCGGCGGCCGTGGCGGCACAAGCCAGACTTTAGTATACGACTCATACAGTAACCAGATTCTCCTTTACGGTATTCTGGCTATCATGGCTACACTTGCAATTGTAGCAGTTTATGTTGCAAGCACAAAGTCCGCAAGAAAGTGCGAACAGCTTGTAAAAGCAGGCAAAAAGCCTGAAACATTTATTTCAGAAGTTAAGGAATTCCTTGACTCTAAATTCCATATTACATTACTTTCAGTTCCTGTTATTCTTATTTGTGTGTTTGTACTTTTGCCTCTTATCTTTATGATTCTTATGGCATTTACAAACTACGACGACAAGAACTACTTCTCATTCCAGTGGGTTGGAATGGCTAACTTTGCAGAGATTTTCTCTGGCAATACTACAGGTGCTTCCATGGGTTACACCTTTGGTAACATCGTACTCTGGACTCTCATCTGGGCAGTTGCTGCAACATTCTCCAACTATATCTTAGGTATGGTTGTTGCCCTGATGATTAATAAAAAAGGAATTAAGCTGAAGAAGTTATGGAGAACACTTTTCGTTATGACAATCGCTGTTCCCCAGTTCGTTACACTTCTTCTGATTTCTCAGATGATAGGTCAGTCTCAGGATAGCCCTCTCAATCTGATTATATCAATGTTCACAGGTGCACCCTCGCAGTTCAATGTTATGGCACCACTTTATGATGGTTGGATTGCAAGAATTGCTGTTATCATTATTAACATCTGGATTGGTATTCCTTACACAATCCTTATGACAACAGGTATCCTTATGAACATTCCCGAGGACCTTTACGAAAGTGCACGTATTGACGGTGCAGGTCCTGTTAAGAGCTTTACTAAGATTACATTACCTTACATGCTCTTCGTTACAACACCCCACATGATTACAAACTTCATTGGTAACTTAAATAACTTTAACGTGATGTACCTCCTTACCGGAGGCGGTCCCAGCATGGGTGATTACGCATATGGTGCAGGTAAGACCGACCTTCTCATCACGCTTCTTTACAGACTTTCTGTTGATAAGCAGAAGTATGGCTTAGGTGCGGCTATCGGTATTCTTGTGTTCATCGTTTGCGCAACTTTATCGCTGATTACATTTAACATGACTAAGTCAGCTAAGGATGAGGAGGCGTTCTCATGATAAAAAGTTATAAATTGAGAAGAGGCCTTGCCAACACCTTTATCTACATTTTGTTGGCAGTTTTAGGTCTTATTTGGATCTTCCCTCTCGTATGGCTTGTTCTTCATTCATTCAGAATTAACCCTGCAGGCGGCGATCCCGCTACTATGGTTGACCATCTGTTCCCTCATCTTGATGAGTACGGAATTAATAACTACGTTGAGCTTTTCACAAAGACTGACTTCTTAAGATGGTTCGGCAACACATTTATTATTGCTGTAGTTTGCTGTATCATTTCTACTCTCTCTGTTCTGGTTGTTGCTTATGCATTCAGCCGTCTGAGATTTAAAGCAAGAAAGCCCCTTATCAACGTTGGTATGATTATGGGTATGTTCCCCGGATTTATGACAATGATTGCTCTTTACTACATCTTAAAGATGATGGGCTTAGACCAGACTCTTCTCGGTCTTATTCTCTGCTACTCTGCAGGCTCAGGTCTTGGCTATCTTGTTATGAAGGGCTACCTCGATACAATTCCTCACGCTCTTGATGAGGCTGCTACAATCGACGGTGCTAACCAGTTCCAGGTATTCTGGAAGATTATTCTTCCTATGGCAAAGCCCATGGTTATCTACCAGATTCTTACATCATTCATCAGCCCCTGGTGTGACTTTATTCTTGTTCGTCTTATTATGCAGGACAACGTTAATAACTACACTGTTTCCAGAGGTCTTTGGATGTGGACTGAGCAGGAATATAAGGCACAAGGATATTTCAGATTCTTCCTTGCCGGTTCTGTTGTTGTTTCTATTCCCATTACAGCCCTCTTCCTCTACATGCAGAAGTATTACGTTGAAGGCGTTACCGCCGGCGGCGTTAAGGGCTAATAACTCCTACTATTTGGGCGGCTGCCTTATGCAGCCGCCCTTTTTGAAACAAAAACTAAGGAGAGTACATTATGAAAAAAATCATAGCTATATTTCTCTTGATTACACTTTCGCTTTCCTGTGTGTGTTTTGCAGGCTGTGAAAACTCTGAGCAAATCCCCACAGAATATAAGGACCCCGTAGCAGCCAGAGAAATTGCCGAAATTGACGACAAATACCGCAATTATTACCATATCTGGGTTTGCGCATTTGCCGACAGCAATGGTGACGAAACAGGCGATTTGCAGGGTATTATTGACAACCTTGACTACATTAACGACGGAAATCCTGAAACCGACACGGATTTGGGCATGACAGGTATCTGGCTGTCGCCCATTATGCCTTCGGATTCTTACCATAAATATGACGTTGACGATTATATGGATATCGACCCCGAATTTGGTGACCTTGCAACATTTGATAAGCTCATCGAAGAATGTGATAAGCGAGGCATTGATGTTATCCTCGATTTGGTTTTAAACCACTGCGGTACGGGTCATGAGTATTATCAGAATGCCCTCAAAGAGGCTGCCGACGGTAATCTTGACGGCTATGCAAAGTATTATCGTTTCAAGGCATCAGGCTTTACAAGCCCCGGTGAAGGCTGGAGGCAGGTAATAGGCGCTTCCGGCGTGTGGTACGAGGGTCAGTTCTCAACGGAAATGCCTGAGTGGAACTTAGCTTACGAGGGCACAAGAGATTACTTTGAAGAAGTTGCAAAGTTCTGGCTTGAGCGTGGTGTAGCAGGCTTCAGACTTGATGCTGTTAAGTATATGACAGACGAAACAACCGACGGTGCAGAGTTCCTCGGCTGGTTCTATGAAACTGCTCAGAAATACAACCCCGACGTATATATGGTTGGTGAGAACTGGCAGTCCAACTCTTATCTTTACGATATTTACGAGTCGGGTATTGATAGTCAGTTTGCTTTCTCATTTGCGTCTTCCACAGGTCACTTTACTATTTCTGCAAATTCAGGCGATGGCGACAGCCTTGCTTCTCAGCTGGAAAAGTTTGATAAAAGCTCAAGAGAAGCTAACCCCAACGTTATTCACGCGATGTTCCTTTCTAACCACGATCAGGTTCGAAGCGGCTCATATTTCAGTAAAGGCCTTAACGTTATGAAGAATGCCGCCGCTCTTTATATTCTTACTCCCGGTAACTCTTTTACCTATTATGGCGAGGAAATCGGTATGAAGACCCCCGGCAACTATCACCAGAACGACGCTTACTACCGTTCTCCTATGATTTGGGATAGCGATGTAGAGCCTGATATCTGGTGTACTGCAGATGCTTTCTGCGACCTTGACTTCGGCGGTGTTAAACAGCAGAACGAAGATGAAAATTCTCTCTTGAACTTCTATAAGAGGGCTATTAAAATCAAGAGTCAGAACCCCGAAATTGCCCGTGGTAAAATCGTTGAAACCTACGAGGTAGAGGGTGATATAGGCGTTTGTGCCTTTAAGCTGGATTATGACGGCAGTCAGGTTATTGTTGTTCACAATGTAAATGGTTCTAAGGCAAGCGAGTTTGAAATTACCGATGAAATGCTTAAAAATGCTGAAATCGTAGGAGACCTTTATGCAGGTGCAGACGAACAGAAGACTGTGGCAGTCCGCGGCGAAACCCTTCCTGCTCAGGAAGAGCTTCCCGAGTTTGCTTACATTGCAAACGGCAAGCTGACACTTCCTCCCAGAAGTTCTGTAGTTATTAAGTCAGCTGAATAAGCATTAACTGCGTATACATTTTGGCGAGTTTGCCACTCGCAAGGCATTTCGCCTTTGGATAGGTTGCCTGCAGAGTAAATTTGTCATCAAAGGCGGATTGAATGTAATTGATTCATATATTAAAGCTCTCCGAAAGGAGAGCTTTTGTTTTGCCAAAGGCGAACCTATAGAATTACATATGTGGTTTAAGACCAAATTAATTCTTGCATTTTGAAAATTGCAGGAATATAATGATTTTATAATGTAAGAGGGAGTTTTGCTTGTGGAATATGAGTCTGCAAAGCAGGTGGCAGTGCGTCTTGGTGTAAACGTGCGAACCGTGCAGAAATGGGCAAAAGAGAATAAATTTAACGGTGCCCGCAGGCTTGGCAGAGAGTGGCTTATTCCAAAAGGTTCGTTACCTATTGAAAATCCTTCGGAGGAAATCGGCAGCGTGCATCAGCTTATGCCGCTTCTGACAAACAGCTTCGTTCCCGGATACTGCAAAGAAATGATTGAAGGCTTAGAGGACGAGGACGACATAGCAATTGCAACTGCTGAGTACAACTATTACAAAGGGCAGACCCAAAAGGCAATTGAGATTTCTGAGCTTTACCTTAACCCTAAAGATTTTAATTTGTCGCTTTCGGCAAGTTTTATCTATGCTTTTGCCAATCTCAGTTCTGGCAAGCTAAATCTGACTCAATTAGGTCTTAATAATATCAGGAGATTTGCTAAAAAAGCATTGGAGCAGGGTGACGTAAAATTTAAGACAAGTGCAGTGTTTATAGGAACTGCCGCCTTGGTGCTTCTGCATCAGGATACTGCGGATTTGCCGCCGATTCAGACGATAATGCCTGACTTAACAGGAGGTCTTAAATTGTTTGGAGCATATATTATGGCTCACAAGGCATATCTTGAGAAAGACTACAGCCGTGCCGTAGGTATTGCTGATGGTGCACTTGCCGTTAAGGATGCCCATTATCCTGTGCCATCTCTGTACTTAAAGCTGATAAAGTGCGTTTGCCTTATGAATATCAAGGATTCTCAGTCGGCAAAAACAGCCTTTAACGAAATTAACCGAATGGCTCTTGACGAGGAGTTTTATCAGCCTTTTGCCGAGCATCACGGACTTTTGCAGGGTGTTATCGAGACGGAAATTAAAAAGAGCCGACCTGCCGCTTACAAAAGCATTGTTTCTCTGGTGGACAGATTCAGCAAAGGCTGGCGAACCATTTACAACGGACTTACCCATAACAGCGTAACGGTACATCTTACTACCACCGAATTTGCAGTTGCCATGCTATTTAACCGTAATTGGTCAGTCAAAGAAATCTCTGCACATATGGATATTTCGCCCCGAATGGTAAAGCATCACCTTTCGGTTATTTACGAAAAGCTGGATGTATCCAACCGCGAAGAATTAGGACAATATCTGCTTAAATAAAATATCGCCTTCCGCTTAATACGGAAGGCGATTGCTTATTTTATAGAGTCAATTTCGTTGATGTTGTAGGGAGTTGTCTGATACACAAAGTAGTTGAGCCAGTTGGAGTAAAGCAGGCTTGAGTGGCTTCGCCACTTGATAACGGGGTCTTTTGTGTCGTCATCATCAGGGAAGTAGTTTTTAGGCAGGTCTATGGGCTTGCCTAAGTTTTTGTCCCTTAAATATTCCTTTTTAAGGGTGTCGCGGTCATACTCTGAGTGGCCTGTAATAAAAATCTGTCTGCCTTTGTTAGTGGAAATGGCGTAAACTCCCGTTTCTTCTGATGAAGAAAGTATTTTAAGCCCCTCTACAGCCTCAATGTCTTCTCGCCTTACTGTAGTGTGACGGGATTGAGGTACCCAGAATTCGTCGTCAGAGCCTCTGAAAAGCATAGAACGCTTGTAGTCTAAGGTGTGTTTGAAAATTCCGAAAAGCTTTTTAGGAAGAGGATACTTTTTTATGCCGTAGTGGTAGTAAAGACCTGCCTGTGCACCCCAGCAAATATGAAAGGTTGAGGTTACGTTGGTTTTGGTCCATTCCATAATCTCACAAAGCTCATCCCAGTATTCTACCTCTTCAAACTCAAGATGCTCCACAGGCGCACCTGTTATAATCATACCGTCAAACTTACGGTGTTTTATCTCGTCAAAGGTTTTATAAAAGCTTAAAAGGTGGTCAGAGTCAACGTTTTTTGACTTGTGGGTGGCGGTGTGGATAAGCTCCACATCTACCTGCAACGGAGTGTTGCCCAAAAGTCTGGCAAGCTGGGTTTCGGTTTCAATCTTTGTGGGCATAAGGTTAAGAATAACAATCTGCAAAGGGCGGATGTCCTGAGTTAAGGCCCTTGTTTCGGTAATGGCAAAGATGTTTTCCTCATATAAAGTTTTAGTAGCAGGAAGCTCGTTGGGAATTTTAATTGGCATTAAAACACCTCCTGAAATTAAACCTGAGCTAATGCATTTTCGATGTCTGCAATAAGGTCTTCGGCACCTTCAATACCGCAGGAGAAACGAACGAGGTCGGGAGAAATACCGGCAGCGGTAAGTTCATCGTCGTTCATCTGTCTGTGTGTAGCACTTGCAGGATGCAGGCAGCAGGTGCGTGCGTCGGCAACGTGGGTTTCGATAGCGGCAATCTTAAGGTTTTTCATAAAGGTCTCAGCAGCCTGTCTTCCGCCCTTAACGCCAAATGATACAACGCCGCAACCGCCGTTGGGCATATACTTCTTTGCAAGCTCATAAGAAGCATCGCCTTCTAAATGGGGAAAACGTACCCAAGCAACCTTGGGATGATTTTTAAGATATGTTGCAACAGCAAGGCCGTTTGCACAGTGCTGACGCATTCTTACGTGAAGGCTCTCTAAACCGAGGTTTATGTAGAAAGCGTGCTGAGGGGACTGGATACAGCCGAAATCACGCATTAACTGAGCAGTTGCCTTAGTAATGTATGCACCTGCAAGGCCGAAACGCTCGGTATAGGTTACGCCGTGGTAGCTTTCGTCAGGAGTACAGAGACCGGGGAATTTGTCGGGGTATTTTGTCCAGTCGAACTTACCGGAATCAACAATGCAACCGCCAACAGAAACGCCGTGACCGTCGATGTACTTTGTTGTTGAGTGAATAACGATATCTGCACCCCATTCAATAGGACGGCAGTTAACGGGAGTAGCAAAGGTGTTGTCAATAATAAGGGGAACACCGTGGCTGTGTGCGGCATTTGCAAACTTTTCGATATCAAGCACAACTAATGCAGGGTTTGCGATAGTTTCGCCGAAAAGTGCCTTGGTATTGGGTTTGAAAGCGGCATTGAGCTCTTCTTCAGAGCAATCGGGAGCAACAAAGGTAAAGTCGATGCCCATACGCTTCATTGTAACTGCAAAAAGATTGTAGGTGCCGCCGTAAATTGCAGAGGATGCAACCACGTGGTCGCCTACGCCTGCAATGTTAAAGATGCTGAAAAAGCTTGCTGCCTGACCTGAGGATGTAAGCATTGCGGCAGTACCGCCCTCAAGCTCGCAAATCTTCTTTGCAACGGTGTCGTTGGTGGGATTCTGAAGTCTTGTGTAAAAATAGCCCTCAGCCTCTAAGTCGAAAAGCTTGCCCATTGCCTCTGAAGTTGCATATTTAAAAGTAGTGCTCTGCACAATGGGAATCTGACGGGGCTCGCCGCTTTCGGGGGTATAGCCGCCCTGAACGCATTTAGTGTCGATACTGAAGTTACTCATAGGTATCTTCCTCCTTGAAGTTTAAATAAGAAAAGGCAGAAACCCAAATGGGTATCTGCCCTCAAAAATCAGATAAATCATAAAGACTCAATCAGTTTTTGAAGGCACAGGTGCACATCATCATATTGTAGTTTACATATAAACTTTTCATTTTGGTGTCCTCCTGTAAAACTTAAATTCATTATAAACCAACTTGCATACTATGTCAACTTTTTTTAAAAGGAAAGACTTTACAGCTTAAATTTTGCAAAATTATGTGATAAATCCTGCAAAAATACTTGTGTTAGCTACAAAATTTTGGTATAATTAAATATCATTTTCGTGAAAATACGGAATTTTTGTGAATATTTTGAAAGAAGTGGATATTTATGGTGATTAAAATCCTGTTTATCCTGCTTTTTCTGGCGATTACTATAGGCATAGGCATTTACTCCAGAAAAAAAGCAACAGACGTAAACGGGTTTGTTCTGGGAGGAAGGTCGGTTGGCCCTTGGCTTACGGCGTTTTCCTTTGGCACATCGTACTTTTCTGCCGTTATTTTTGTAGGCTATGCAGGTCAGTTCGGCTGGAACTTCGGTTTAGCCTCTACTTGGATAGGCTTAGGTAACGCTTTAATCGGCTCTTATCTTGCATGGAAGATTTTGGGCAGACGAACACGAATTATGACTCAGCACTTAGGAAGTGCTACAATGCCCGACTTTTTTGAAAAGCGTTATGACAGCAAGGCACTTAAGATTGTTGCCTCTGCCATTGTGTTTATCTTTATGATTCCTTACACAGCCTCTCTTTACAACGGACTTTCCCGTCTTTTTGAGATGAGCTTCAACGTGCCTTACTGGGTTTGCGTTGTGGCTATGGCGGTGGTTACCGCAATGTACGTTGTTCTTTCGGGCTATATGGGTACAGCTTTAAACAGTGCGGTGCAGGGCGTGATTATGCTTGTGGGCATTGTGGTTGTTGTGTTTTCCGTTCTTAATGTTAACGGTGGCTTTAAGGAAAGCGTTGAGCTTCTTTCTAAGGTCACTACCGATACAGTTGCAGAGGGCGGATTTACCTCGTTCTTCGGCCCTGACCCCTTAGCACTTTTAGGTGTTGTTCTTCTTACCTCTTTAGGCACATGGGGACTTCCTCAGATGATTGGTAAGTTCTATGCCATTAAAGACGAAAAAGCCATTAAAACAGGTACCGTTGTTTCCACCGTTTTTGCGGTTATCGTTGCAGGCGGCTGTTACTTCTTGGGCGGCTTCGGCAGACTTTTTATGACTCCCGAAGAAGTTGCAAAGAGTGGCTTTGACTCGATTATCCCCACTATGCTTTCAACCCTTGGTGACGTAGTTATTGCTCTTGTTATTATGCTTGTGCTTGCGGCTTCTATGTCTACTTTATCAAGTCTGGTGCTTACCTCAAGCTCAACTCTGACTCTGGATTTTCTCAATCCTATTAAGGGAGGTAAGATGAAAGAAGCCTCCAAAATGCGTTTTATGCGTATTTTCATTGTATTCTTTATTGTAGTTTCGGCTTTGATTGCCATTGTACAGGCAAACTCAAAGGTTGCATTTATTGCCGACCTTATGGGTATTTCCTGGGGTACAATGAGCGGTGCTTTCTTAGGCCCGTTTATGCTTGGCCTTTATTGGAAGCGTGCCACAAAGCCTGCGGTATGGGCGAGCTTCATTTTCAGCGTAGTTTTTAACGTAACCTTTATGGTGCTTAAGCTTACAGGTAATATTACGGTGCTTCCCAAGCTTTTGCAGGCATCCTCAAATGTAGGCGTTATTGCTATGCTTATGGGTATTGTGCTTGTAATTGTGGTAAGCCTTCTTACTAAAAAGCCTGATTCCGAAGCTGTAAATGCAAAATTTACCTGCTACGACAAAAAGGTAACAGTTTCTGCTAAGAATAGTCTTGAAGACTGATTTACATATAAAAATAACTCTATAGGAGATTTTAAAATGAAAGAATTACTTATCGGCAACGGTGCTATTGCCCGTGGTCTTTACGAGGCAGGATGCGAAATCGTATCCTCTTACCCCGGCACACCCAGTACAGAGATAACTGAGCTTGCCGCAAAATTTGACGACATCTACTGCGAGTGGGCACCTAATGAAAAGGTAGCCATGGAGGTTGCCTTCGGTGCATCCTTAAGAGGCAAAAGAGCTTGCTGTGCTATGAAGCATGTTGGCTTAAACGTTGCCGCTGACCCCTTATTTACACTTTCTTACACAGGTGTAACAGGCGGTCTTGTTATCTGCGTTGCAGACGACCCCGGTATGCACTCCTCTCAGAACGAGCAGGACTCCCGCCACTATGCAATTGCTGCAAAGGTTCCTATGCTTGAGCCTGCAGACTCAAAGGAAGCACTTGAGTTTACCAAAAAAGCCTTTGAGCTTTCTGAGGAGTTTGACACTCCTGTTCTTATTAAAATGTGCACAAGAGTTGCTCATTCCCAGAGCGTTGTAGAGCTTTCAGAGCGTGTAGTGCCTGAGCTTAAGCCCTACGAAAAGAATATGCAGAAGTATATTATGATGCCTGCAATGGCTAAGAAGCGTCATCCTTTTGTTGAGGAAAGAACCAAGAAGCTTACAGAATTAGCAGAAACTTCTGACCTTAATCGTGAGGAGTGGGGAACAGGCGAAATCGGTATTATTACAAGCTCTACATCATATCAGTATGTTAAGGAAGTTTTTGGCGATGAGGCAAGCGTTCTTAAAATCGGTATGATTAATCCTCTTCCTGTAGAGAGAATCAAAAACTTTGCTTCAAAGGTTAAGAAGCTTTATATTGTAGAAGAGCTTGACGGTGTAATTGAGACCCACGTTAAGAACCTTGGCTTAGAGGTTGAGGGTAAAGAGATGTTCTCTAATATCGGCGAGTTTTCTCAGAGCATTGTGGCAGAGGCTTTCGGCAAGGAAGTTGCTCCATTTGATTCTATCGAAACCGCTGTTCCCATGCGTCCTCCCGTTATGTGTGCAGGATGTCCCCACAGAGGAATGTACTATGTGCTTTCCAAGAATAAGATTACAGTTTTAGGCGATATCGGTTGTTACACACTTGGTGCTCAGGCTCCCTTAAGTGCTCTTGACTCCACCCTTTGTATGGGTGCTTCTGTTTCAGGCCTTCACGGCTTCAACAAAGCAGGCGGTAAAGAAACCGAGGGCAAGAGCGTTTGCGTAATCGGTGACTCCACATTTATGCACTCAGGCGTTACAGGCCTTATTAATATTGCTTATAACGGTTCAAATTCCACAGTTATTATTCTTGATAACTCCATTACAGGTATGACAGGCCATCAGCAGAACCCCACAACGGGCTACAATATTAAGGGCGACCCTGCTGCAAAAATTGACCTTGAAACCTTATGTAAGGCAGTAGGCATCAACAGAGTAAGAGTTGTTGACCCCTATAACCTTAAAGAGTGCGAAGAGGCTGTTAAGGAAGAATTAGCCGTAGACGAGCCTTCAGTTATTATTTCACGCAGACCCTGCGTTCTTCTCAAGAGCGTTAAGCTCAATCCTCCTGTTAAAGTTGACAGAGACAAGTGCAAATCCTGCAAAATGTGTATGAAGCTTGGTTGCCCTGCTATCAGTATGCACGGCGGCAAGGCAGAGATTGACAAAACTCTTTGCGTTGGTTGCGGTGTTTGCGAGCAGCTTTGTAAATTTGATGCAATTTGTGAGTGAGGTGTGCTGTAATGAATAAAAGTATTATGATTGTAGGCGTTGGCGGTCAGGGTTCACTTCTGGCAAGTAAGCTTTTAGGCAAGCTTCTTATGAACGAAGGTTTGGACGTTAAGGTTAGCGAAGTTCACGGAATGAGCCAGCGTGGCGGTAGTGTTGTTACATATGTAAGATGCGGCGAGAAAGTTTACTCTCCCGTAATTGATAAAGGCGGTGCGGATTGCATCGTATCTTTTGAAAAGCTTGAAGCAGCCCGTTGGGTAGAGTACCTCAAGAAAGACGGCGTAATTATCACAAATACTCAGCAAATTGACCCTATGCCTGTTATTACAGGTGCTGCCGAATATCCCGAAAATATCCTTGATGAGTTAAGCGAGAAGGTTAAGGTAGATGCTTTGGATGCTCTCTCTTTAGCTACTGAGGCAGGCTCCTCAAAGGCGGTTAACATCGTGCTTATGGGCAGACTTGCAAAGTACTTCGATATTTCCTACGACAAGTGGATTGAGGCTATCGAAACCACAGTTGCTCCTAAATTTGTGGAGCTTAACAAAAAGGCTTTTGAGTTAGGTTATAACTATTAATAAAGAAGGTGCTTTAAAATGGCAGAAAAATATTGGCAAAAAGAAATAGAAACTGCCTCCAGAGAAGAGATTAAGGCTATTCAGGACGAGCGACTCGTAAAAACAGTTAAGCACGTTTTCGAAAATGTCGAGCCTTATCGTAAGAGAATGGAGGAGGCAGGGCTTACTCCTGACGACATCAAGGGAGTAGAGGATTTACACAAGCTCCCCTTCACAGTTAAGCAGGATTTGAGAGATTACTACCCCTACGGACTTTTTGCAGTGCCAACAAAGGACGTTGTACGACTTCATGCATCCTCAGGTACTACAGGCAAACAGATTGTAGTAGGCTACACAAGAAACGACCTTGACGTGTGGGACGATATCGCCGCCCGTCAGCTTTGTGCAGTTGGTGCTGATGAAAACGACTTTGTTCACGTTTCCTACGGCTACGGTCTTTTCACAGGCGGTTTCGGTCTGCACGGCGGTGCCACAAAGCTCGGTGCTACAGCTATTCCTGTTTCCTCAGGCAATACCGACAGACAGGTTACAATTCTTGAGGACTTTGGTTCTACAGTTCTTTGCTGTACTCCTTCTTACGCTATGTTTATTGGCGAAACCCTCAATAAAAAGGGGGTTGACCCCAAAACTCTGCCTCTTAAGGCAGGTATCTTCGGTGCAGAGCCCTGGACAGAGGAAATGCGTCAGCAGATACAGGAGCTTCTTGACATAAAGGCTTACGATGTTTACGGTTTAACCGAGATTATGGGCCCCTGTGTTTCCTACGAATGCAGTCAGCAGGCAGGTATGCACGTTAACGAGGACCATTTTATTATTGAAACCATCAACCCCGACACAGGCGAGGTTATTCCCAACGGCGAAGTGGGCGAGCTTGTATTTACCTGTATTACCAAGGAGTGCTGCCCCTTTATCCGTTACCGCACGAGAGACATAGGCGTGGTTAATACGGAGCCATGTGCATGCGGCAGAACATTTGTGAGAATGTCAAAGCCTATGGGCAGAAGCGATGATATGCTTATTATCCGCGGTGTTAATGTGTTCCCCTCTCAGATTGAAACAGTTCTTCTTAAGATGGGTTATTCTCCCAACTATAAGATTTACGTTGACCGAGTTAATAATACCGATACCCTCGACGTTCATGTTGAGATGAACGAAGATATGTTCTCTGATACAGTGGGCGTTATTAAGGCTAACGAAGAAAAGCTTGAGGCTGAGCTTCGTTCGCTTTTGGGTATTTCCGCAAACGTTAAGCTGGTTGCCCCCAATTCTATTGAAAGAAGTATGGGCAAGGCAGTACGAGTTGAGGACAAGAGAAAGTTATTAGGGGGTAAAAAATAATGTCTATCCGCCAGATTTCAGTTTTCGTTGAGAATAAAAAGGGTTCTCTTGTGGAAATTACAGATACCCTTGCAAAAGAAAATATAGACCTTCGTGCAATGTCAATTGCCGACACTCAGGATTTCGGTATTTTAAGACTTATCGTTTCCGATACCGACAAAGCTCTTGCAGTGCTCAGAAGCAAAAACTGCATTGTTACCGAAACCGCTGTTGTAGGTGCAAGGCTGAGAAACGAGCCCGGTGCTCTTGCTACAGTTGTAAGAGTGCTTAATGACGGCGACATAAACGTAGAGTATATGTATGCTTTCAACGGCTCAACTCCTCATCATGCATACGTTGTTTTAAGAGTTACAGACAACGAGAAAGTTGCTGAGCTCCTTTTAAAGGAAGGCATTAAATGCATTACTCAGGAGCAGGTAGCAGAAATTTAAGATTTTTATTGACGAAGTGTCGCGTTTTGTGATATATTCGTAGTGTAAATCCATTCTATTTAGGAGGAATATATATGTTTAAAACAGTAGCAGAGGTTCAGGCTTTCTGTAAAGACAACGGCATCAAGATGATCGACTTCAAAATGATCGACATCAACGGCCGTTGGAGACACATCACTATCCCCACAGCTCGTCTTACCGAGGATACCATGACTTACGGTATCGGCTTTGACGGCTCTAACTACGGTTTTGCCGCTGTTGAAAAGAGCGATATGGTGTTCATTCCTAACCTTGCATCTGCAAAGGTTGACCCCTTCGTTGAAGACACACTTACAATGACAGGTGACGTTTGCATCATCGGTAACGTAGGTGAGCCTAACCGCCCCTTCGACCAGTACCCCAGAAACGTTGCTATCCGTGCACAGGAGTATATGAAGGAAACAGGCATTGCAGACCAGATGATTATCGGCCCTGAGTTCGAGTTCCATCTTCTTGACCATGTAAGCTATGAGTGCAAGTCAAACAAGGTAGCTTATGAGGTAGACACAGACCAGGCTCAGTGGAACACAGGCGAGAACGAGGTTCAGAACTTCGGCTATCAGGTTCCCCAGCACGGCGGTTACCACATTGCTGCTCCTCAGGATATTACATACGACCTCAGAAGCAAGATGTGCTTACTCTTAGAGGAGTGGGGCGTTAAGGTTAAGTACCACCACCACGAGGTTGGCGGTTCAGGTCAGGTTGAAATCGAGGTTGAGCTTGGCGATATGCTGGAAATGGCTGACAAGACCATGATTATCAAGTATGTTGTTAAGAACGAGGCTGTTAAGAACGGTAAAACTGCTACATTTATGCCCAAGCCTATTTTTGGCGAGGCAGGTAACGGTATGCACGTTCATATGCTCCTCTTTAAAGACGGCAAGCCCCTCTTCTTCGACGAAAAGGGTTACTCAGGTCTTTCTGATATTGCTCACTGGTTTATGGGCGGCCTATTAAAGCACGCTGCATCCCTTTGTGCAATTACTAACCCCTCCACAAACTCTTACAAGCGTCTTGTGCCCGGTTATGAGGCTCCTGTTACAATCGGTTACGCTACTTCTAACAGAAGTGCTGTTATCCGTATTCCTGCATACGCAAAGAGCCCTGAGACAAAGCGTTTTGAGTTAAGAAATCCCGACGCAACATGCAACCCCTACTATGCTTATGCTGCAATTCTTATGGCAGGTCTCGACGGTGTTAAGAATAAGATTGACCCCGAGAAGAACGGCTGGGGTCCCTACGACTACAACCTTTACAACCTCTCCGACGAGGAAAAGGCAAAGCTTCAGGGTCTTCCCAAGACTTTGGACGAAGCACTTGATGCTCTTGAGGCTGACTATGAGTACTTAACAGCAGGCGGTGTATTCCCCGAGAGACTTCTTAAGCTCTGGATTAAGAATAAGCGTGCAGAGGCTTCCAAGATCAATCAGATTCCTCATCCCGCAGAGTTTGGTCAGTATTACGACCTCTAAGCTAAAACTTTGTTTTAGCTTAATGAAATAAATCCCGTGGGGATTTATGAAATATCTGCAGGATATGAAGCAACTTTCACACTATAAAACAAATAACAGACCTGAATTTTCTCAGGTCTGTTTTTGCTTTTTAGACAGTATTTTTGTTTGGATAAAATTTGCCAATAGAACAAGTTGGTTATTGACTTTTAATAAAAAACGATTACATTTTATTAATAAATTATTGACAATTGACATTTCAAAAGGTATTATATGAGTGTAATTAAAGGGAAGTTTTTCCGGAATTCCTATATTTTGTGAATTTTGTCGAAATGCTCCTGCGGTTACGATGTTCTGTTAAGGATGCAGAATATCAAAATTTTCATTTTATATTAAGAAAGGAAGAAACACAAATGAAAAAGTTTTTCGCACTTCTTCTCGTTGCTGTATTAGCTCTCTCTTTAGTAGCTTGCGGCGGCACAGAGGAAAAGGGTTCCGTTTACTGGCTTAACTTCAAGCCCGAGTCTGACGAAGCTCTTAAAGAAATTGCAGCTATGTATACAGAAGAGACAGGCGTAGAGGTTGAGATCCTCACTGCTGCTTCCGGTACATACAATGAGACTCTTACAGCTGAGATGGATAAATCAAAGGTTCCCACAATCTTTGTTGTTGGTAACTCTGCTGCTGTTGATCAGTGGGGCGAGTACTGCTACGACCTTACAGACACAGCTATTGCTAAAGAGCTTTCCGACCCCTCTTACCAGCTTAAGGACGCTGACGGCAAGCTTTGCTCCATCGGCTACTGCTACGAGTGCTACGGCATCATCGTAAACACAAAGCTTCTTGAAAAGGCTGGCTATGCAAAGGATTACATCAAGAACTTCGAGACACTTAAGACTGTTGCAGAAGACGTTCACGCTCGTGCAGCTGAGCTCGGTTTCGATGCTTTCTCCGCTACAGATATGGACGATTCTTCTTCTTGGAGATTCACAGGTCACCTTGCAAACCTCGAGTACTACTATGAGTCAGTTGACGATCCCGCTGCTTGGACATCTTGCCCTGCAGAAATCAAGGGTACATACATGGATAACTACAAGGCTCTCTATGACCTTATGTGCGTAAACTCTGCTACACCTCGTGCAGAGCTTGCAACAGGCGGTCATGACGCTGCTAACCAGTTTAAGACAGAGAAGGCTCTCTTCTATGCTAACGGTAACTGGGAGTGGTCCGGTCTTGCAGAAGCTGGTATGAAGGCTGAAGACCTCACAATGATTCCTTACTACTGCGGCGTTGAAGGCGAAGAGAAGGCTGGTCTTAACTGCGGTACAGAGAACTACTGGGCAGTTAATGCTGAAGCATCTGAAGCTGACATAAAGGCAACTCTTGACTTTATGTACTGGATGGTAACAGACGCTGAGGCTTCTGAGAAGGCTGTTGCTACATTCGGCGTTATGCCTTACAAGAATGCTGCAGCTTCTACTAACCCCTTCCTTGCACAGGCTAACACTTATGCAGCTGCTGGCAACTACACAATGCCTTGGGTTACAAACTTCCAGCCCAATGTTGATGCATACCGTGCAGCTTTAGTTGCTGCTCTCAACGACTACAACGCTAATCCCTCTGACGCAACTTGGGAGAAGGTTGAAGCTGCTTTCGTAGACGGTTGGGCAACTCAGTACGCTGCTGCAAATCAGTAATTTCTGTTAATACAGATAAAACTTAATTTGTTGCTAACAAACGGGGCGAGTTTAGTGCTCGCCCCGTTTTTGATAAAGCAGAATTATATTAGCGTTGTAGGGAATGGATTTATCCATTTCGTAGAAAAACTCGGAACGCATAAATGCGTTCCCTACTAAGTGGTGCTTTGTCCGCAGGGCAGATTTATATGACCCCACGGGTTAAATATAACAGCAAAGCATAGCTTTGCAACTCTTTCGGAGGTGGAAAAATGGAAAAAAAGAAAAAGAAGAAAAAGGCGTACAGCGGAGCAGCGGTTAATTCCAAGCTTTTAAGACGTCCTATTCGCAGGCAGGGTTGGTTTTTCCTTTTGCCTATGGTTGCGGCTTTCTGCATTGGATTTGTATGGCCGTTTTTACACGGAATGTTTTTATCATTCTGTAAGTTTAAAACAACAAGCAACTGGCAATGGGTGGGCTTTTCAAACTATGTAAAGGCCTTTGCAGACGAAAGCTTCCGCTATTCTTTCGGTTTTACTGCACTTTTTGCGGTTGTTTCGGTTATTTTAATCAACGTGCTTGCCTTTGTAGTAGCTTACGCACTTACTCAGGGCATTAAAGGTACAAATATCTTCCGTACGGTTTTCTTTATGCCTAACCTTATCGGCGGTATTGTTCTGGGTTATATCTGGAGCATGATTTTTGACGGCATTTTAGGTGCTTATGGTACATCTATCCTGCTTAACAAAACTTGGGGCTTCTGGGGACTTATTATCCTTATGTGCTGGCAACAGGTAGGCTATATGATGATTATCTACGTTGCAGGCTTACAGGCTGTTCCTGAGGATATGATAGAGGCCGCCAAGATTGACGGTGCCTCGTCTTGGCAGACTTTAACGAGAATTACAATTCCCAACGTTATGCCTTCCATTACAATTTGTACTTTCCTATCTCTTACAAACGGCTTCAAGCTCTTTGACCAGAACCTTGCTCTTACAGGCGGTTTGCCCTATATTATCAATCCCGACGGTTCTTCGGTTCATACTACCGAAATGCTTGCTCTTAATATTTACAATACCTTCTATGGTCAGGCTTCAACCTCACGCGGTGTTGCACAGGCTAAGGCGGTTATGTTCTTTATTCTGGTTGCTTGTATCGGACTTGTTCAGCTTAAATCTACCCGCGATAAGGAGGTGCAGCAGTAATGACTACTAAAGCAAATAAAGTAAAGCCTTTAAAGGCTAAGCCCAAAAAGCTTTGGCTTACCATACTCTTCACCTTAGTTTCTATATTCTACGTTATGCCTGTTTTTATGGTTGTGCTTAACTCTTTTAAGAAGAACACTTTCGTAAAAACCGATACTTTTGCGTTGCCGAATGCTGAAAGCTGGGCAGGTTTCGATAACTTTACCAAGGGCATGACCTTTGGCGGTTATCCCTTCTGGCAGTCAGTTCTCTGGAGCTTGGTTATTACTCTGCTTTCTACTTTCCTTATTATTTTCTTTACATCGATGGCAGCTTGGTTTATTTCCAGAGTTAACTCAATTTTCTGCAAGGTTGTTTATTATGCCTGCGTTTTCTCAATGGTTATTCCTTTCCAGATGGTTATGTTTACCCTTTCGAAAACTGCAGATACCTTAAAGCTTAACACCCCTTGGACAATTCCTGTTATCTATTTAGGTTTTGGTGCAGGACTTGCGGTGTTTATGTTTACAGGCTTTGTAAAGAGTATACCTCTTGAAATTGAAGAAGCCGCCGCTATTGACGGCTGCGGTCCTTTCAGAACCTACTTCAAGGTTGTACTTCCTATGCTTAAGCCCACAATTATCTCTGTTGCTATTCTTGAGATTATGTGGGTATGGAACGACTACCTCCTGCCTTACCTTGTACTGGACAGAACGAAGTATATGACAATTCCTATTCATATCCAGTACCTCAAGGGAAGCTACGGCACAGTAGACTTAGGTGCAACTATGGCACTTATCCTACTCAGCATTATTCCCGTTATCGTATTCTACCTTACTTGCCAGAAGCACATTATCAAAGGTGTTGCTGCAGGTGCAGTTAAAGGTTAATCACATTAAAAACTACTGCCTCACTTTTGTGGGGCAGTCTTTTTTTTTGCTTTTTGCCTTTTACACAAAGCTAAAATATAAGCATAAGGCAAATTTCAGGAACTTTACTTGCAAGTCTTAATCTAAGGCTGAAAAAAGCCCAAAATAATAACCCTCCTTCATTAACAGATTATGACTACTGCCAATTGAATTGACCTTAAAAAGCTGATATCATTAGTGTATAAAATATGAGGTGATATGCGTGAGAAAGGTTAAAGGGTCTTTCGCCAAGGTTTTGGCTTGCGTTTTTCTTTTGTTCTGCGTTTTCTCTTATAATATTAATATCAGTGCACTTAGCTTAACAAGCTTTGCTTCAAGCAAAGCAGAAAGCCATACCGTGTTTCTCGAAGCAAGCTTTGCTCATGATTCTTCTGTAGCTATGGAAAGTGTTGACGGCGTTAATTTCAGCACAACCGTTGAGCTTGCAAAGGGTAACTATCAGTTCAGAGTGATTGACAACGGAAACACCTTTGGACATCCCGGCACGATTAATGATACTACGGTTACGATTTCAACATCGGGATGGAAATTAAGCGAAACTATAAATGCCAAGTGTACACTTGTTGCTACAGGCGGAAATTACACTTTTTCATATAATACCGAAAATAACAAGCTTCAGGTTTTAAAAGAGGGAGTAGAAGCTCCCGGTGATTCGGGTGAGAGTCTTAAGCTTAATATCGGAAACATAAGTGTGCATGCAAACATAGGCGACAAAATTTCTTACGAAATTTATCTTAAGGCGGATAAAGTATTTGAAGACGTTCAGAGTATAGCAAGCTTTAATGAAGATAAACTCAAGCTTACCAAGATAACGTCTGATAATCCTGAAATTACCGATAATGAGGCTGAAGCTCTCAAAAACTGCCCTAATTTAGAGGACGTTGTATATAACTCTGATTATCCCGGCGTGGTAGCCGCCAATGCATCCTGCCTTGATGGCTACGATTTTACCGACGAAAAGTTGTTTATAAGCCTTGATTTTACAGTTATCGGCACAGGCGAAACAAATATTGAGTTTACTGTTCAGGAAATGTCCAAATTAGGCGGTGAGGAGTCTTACTTTCTTTTCAGCAATATTTGCTCAAAAGGTGTAAGCCTCAGAGGCGATGTACAAGTAACCCAATACGTTAAGCCTACAGAGCCTTCTGCTAATATAACCCAGCCGGAAACAACGACAGAAGCCCAAGAGCCAACCGAAGTAACCGCGCCCATAACAACTGAGCCTCAGGAGACAACTGCTCCCGTTACTACAGAGGTGACTGAGCCTTCAGAGTCTGTTCCTTCAGTAACTATGAACGCTACCGAGCCCTCAGAATCTGTTCCTTCAATAACTACGGAAGTTATCGAGCCCACTGGGTCCACAGCTCCTACCAACGAAAAGACTGAGCCTACAGAAGGCGAAACTCAGCCTGACCCCACAACCCGCCCCACAGCACCGGAGCTTAAATATGACCTTGGCGACGTAAACCGCGATGGAAAATTAAATATTCGTGATGCAACGTTAATCCAGAAGTACATTGCAAAAATCGCCAGCCTTGATGATGAGCAGATTTTACTTGCAGATTATAAACCTGACGGCAAGGTAAACATAAAAGATGCAACCCTTATTCAGAAAAAAATAGCTAATTTACTATAATTAAACGCTTCCTTCGGGAGGCGTTTTTGCTTGTGAATTAAGAATTTGTAGACAAACTGACCATATTAGTCTCCTTGTATTTATTGAAACATACAGTTGTATTATTTATAAAAAAATGATATGATAAATTAAGAATATATTTGGGGAGTTATGGCCATGAATTTAAAGCGTGCCTTATCTTTGATACTTGTTTTAATTATGATTTTTAGCTGTCAGGGCTTTTCTGCTTTTGCTGCAGAGCAAGAGGCAGAGGAGGTTGTGCTTTTTGGTTCTTTCAATAACTTTGAGGGAGTAAAAATGGAGCTTCATGAGGGCACAACATACAAAACCACCCTCGCTCTTGAAGAGGGCAGCTACAATTTTTATGTTAAATGCGGCGATAAACAGTACAGTTATCCCGGCACAATAAAGGATACTACGTCAAAGGTGACCGAATCAGGCTTTATGTTCAGCAGCGACGTCCGTGCCGGATGTACCTTCGTTGCTTCAGGTGGAAGCTATACTTTTAGCTTTAATACAGATGCCTGTACTCTTAAAGTTGAGAACGGTATTGATACAGAAATCGGTGAAAACACTCAGCTTACTGTAAAATTCGGCAATGATGCGGTTAACGCACAGGTCGGAGACATTCTTACTTACTCTGTTTACCTTTACTCAGATAAGCTTTTGGAGGATATTCAGGCAGCTTTAAACTATAATAGCCAAAAGATTAAATTAATAAGCGTTTCCGAAGAGAATTCTGCAGTAAATTATCCTAATTTAACCGAGGCGGTGTTTAATCCCGATTTACAGGGGGTTGTAACACTTAACGGTACGTTTATCAACGGTTACGATTTTACTGAGGAAAAGCTGCTTCTTACCCTTGATTTCGAAGTTATGGCAGGCGGCGAAACAGCCCTTGAGTTTAATGTGCAGGAAATGACAGCTACAGACAGCACAGCTTACTTTTCCTTTAGCAAAAACACTTCGGAGGGGGCTTTGCTCAGAGAAACTCTTGAGGCTGTGTCAGAGGCTGAGCCTGTGGAATTTACAGGTTGTACAATCACCCTTACCGGTCAGATTGCAGTAAACTTTCATATGGATGTTTCTGATGATGTGCTCGGAGACGAAACCGCACAGATGGTGTTTACTCTTCCCAACGGCAGTAAGAAATACGTTGCTGTTCAGGATGCAACAGAACACGACGGAAGCTACGTTTTTACATGCAAGATAGCGGCTAAGGAAATGGCGTCTGTTGTTAAGGCTCAGATTGTAACCGCAGATTATGAGAGCGAAGTTTTTGAGTATTCTGTTAAGCAGTACGCAGAGTATATTCTGGAAAAAGCAGAAGAAGACATAAATTCTCACAACTCAGAGAGCGAGTACGCTAAGGCGGCAGACCTTGTAAGGGCTATGCTTAACTACGGCGCATCCGCTCAGGTTTTCTTTGGTTATAACAAAGAAAACCTCGCAAACGCTTCGCTTACCAATGATGAAAAGGAACTTGCAGACGCAGACCTTTCGGCTTATTGTTACTCTCTTACAGGCAAAGAAGAGGGCGTTTCATATTACGGCTCAAGGCTTTCTCTTGAAAGCGAAACAGCCCTTAAGCATTATTTTTATATCGAGGATGAAAATAATATTCCTGAAATTTTTGTAAATGGACAACCTGCAACCGTAAGCCAAGCAAATGGATACTACGAAGTTAAAATTTCTGACATTCTTGCTCAGAATCTTGATGACGAGATAGTGGTTAGCATAGGCTCGCTTACTCTTAATTACAACGCTTTCAGCTATGGTTACCTTGCAAAGCAGGAAAATGATACAAACCTTAAAAACGTAATCAACGCCCTTCGTACATATAACTTGGAGGCGGAACGTTACTGATATTTCAAAAGATAATAAAAACAGGTTCTCTTTTGAGAACCTGTTTTTTCTTTGTTTTTATTTGGTTTCGGTTTCTTCGTCGTTTTTTTCTATGGGAGTTGAAAGACCCAACTTTGCCTCCCTGTGTTCGGTGGCTTCACGTACGAGAACATAGGCAGTAGAAGCAATGGGAATACCTAAAAGTATGCCTAAAGGTCCTGCCAACGCACCGCCAACGGTAATTGCCGCCAATACCCAGATAGCAGGCAGTTTTACTTGGCTTCCTACAACTCTGGGATAAATCAGATTACCCTCAAGCTGCTGTAAAATTATAAGAAAAATAATAAATATAAGAGCTTTTATAGGGGATTCGGTGCATATCATAAAGGCACCTATACCGCCTGCAATGAAAGCACCAACAACAGGTATAAGAGAGCAAACGCCAACCAGAGCACCTACCATAGGAGCATAGGGAATACGCAGAATAAACATACCTAAAGCACACAATGAGCCTAAAATAAACGCCTCGATAGTCTGGCCTGCTACAAAATTACGGAAGTTTAAGCTTGCCACAGAGCTTGCATGAATAAGGTAGTTGCCTCCTTTTTGAGGAAGCCAAGCACGCACAAGACGCTTTGCCTGAAACTTAAGGGTTTCTTTGCTGAAAAGGATGTATATTGAGAAAATAACTGCAAATACAAAATCGACAATTCCGCCCACAAGAGAAATTACTGTATCCATTGCGCCGTTTACAATAGTGCCGCTTTGTTGCTTAACCCATTTTTCTACGCTTTCGGCGATTTCGCCCCAGTTGATTTTTGATAATACGCTTCCAAAAGGTAAGCCCTCAAGACCCTCGGTTTTCTTTAGCTGTGCCAGCTCGTTTACAACGCCTACTGCACTTTTTACAAAAAGCCTTATGGCACTTGCTACCTCAGGCACAACCAACAGGATTACGCCGGTTAAAATACCTAAAATCAGCACAAGGCTAAGAATAAAGGCAGTTGGTCTTCTCAGTTTTTGTAACGGCTTCTTTTTGGCTTTGGGCCAAAGGTGAGCTTCAAAAAACCTCATAGGCACATTGAGTATGAGTGCCATAAAAAAGCCTATGGTAAGAGGAGTAAAAAGCCCGAGAAACCACTTTGCGGTGTCTGCAACTGAGCTGAAGTTTGCAACCCCAAGGAAAATAAGAATTAAGACGGCACCGATGCCTATAATCCACTTGGAGTACTGTCGCAAAATAAATTTTGCCTTTTCTTTTTTATTGTTCATATACACTCTCCTTCAGGCTTTTCTAAAAAAAGAAAAACCTTTCTATGTGGTTATGTTACTGCATAGAAAGGTTAAAGTCAAGGGTAAATAAGGGTTATTGATTATTTTGTTTAATCATAATGTCGGCATAAAAAGTTTTAGGATCGTGATAAAAGCTTACAAATCCGTTGTAGCGTTTAACAATAGACTTTATCGACTCAATACCAATACCGGAGCCGTTCTTTTTGGTTGACAGGTATTTATCATGGTCTTTTTTGATTTCGCCAGAAAAGCCGTTGGTGGTTACAATGTAGATGTCGCCGTTATCCTCAGTGTCTGCCTTAAAGTTTATGTATCGGTTTTCGGCAGGCTCATTTTCTGATGCGTGAACGGCATTTTCAAGCAGGTTGCCTATAATGCCAAAAAGGTCAATATCCTCAACGCCAAGAGTCTCGGGAAGCCTTACCTGCCAATCACAAAGAATATTTTTGCTTAGGGCGATGTCGTAATAATGGCCGATAAGTGCGTTAAGTGTACTGTTTTTTGTGAAAACACTGCGTTTATCCGTGTTTGCAGTAGCAACACCGTAGTCGGTAAGGAGCTTTATAAGAGCTTCGTTGTTGCCCTCATACGCAAGAGAGACAGCAGTGCGTACGGTGTGCTTAAAGTCGTGCCTCAGCTTTGAGGTAGCTTCAATATGCCGTTGCAGACCCTCATACTGAGATGCCTGAATTGAAAGCATCTGCGCCTGTTTATCAAGCTTGGATTTTTCTGTAATTGTTTTTGCAATAACATATATCATTACCTGAAAAACAATTTCCATTAGCGTAAGAGCTGTGACAACAGTAACGTAAATCTGTGCTACTCTGCCCAATTGCATCAAGGAGTAATCGTGGGGAATTGTCATCATATTGGCAGTATCCTGAACTACCGGAATAAGCCACAGAAATTTCCACAGGTTGTCAAGGTTGCTTTCATACATAAGCCAACGGATTTTTTTTACGGATAAAGCAAAGAAAACCATTGCTATAATAATCAGAGCCCATTTAAGCAACAAACCCCAATGCTGAGTATCGCGGAAGGTGTGGGTGCTGTTTAGCTGAGTTTCTAAAAAATAACTGTAAAGCCTTATTGATGATGAAATCGCTCCGCATGAAGTGAATATGTACAGTATTTTGAATTTATTGGCTTTTACCGTAAGCATTACATATATAATCGTTAGGATAAATACAGAAATGATAACAAGGTTTATATTAAGTTCAAAAATTGCCCTCAGATATCCTCCTATACATGCCAATAGCGTAAAAATACCTGTGTAAATAATTATTGACTGAGGCTTGGGGATAATAGAATCCCTGTCAAAAATCAGCAGACACAACAATCCTATGGGGACTATTGCCACAGTTTCGATAATGGATAACAGAATGTCAGTAATATTCATTTAATTGCCTGTCTTTCTTCTTACCTGAAAGCGTCGGTCAATGAGAGCCTGTTCGGCTTCCAGTTCTTTCTTTTTGCTTACGGGAAGTATAGTTTTGTCAGAAAGCTCGCAGTCCAGTTCTTTTATATCTGTAACGTTATCAAGGTTTACGGTTACTCCGCGGTTGATAACGTAAAACTGAGGAAATTCGCTGAGGTTTTCCATAAATTTACTGAACTGAGAACGGGTGCGGTATTCGCCTTGTCTGGTATAAACAAGGCAGTAGTTAAGGTCTGACATAATATACATAATGTCAGACACAATAATATTGATTTCCTGCTTTTCAACGGTTATGGTGATATAGGGCTGATTTTCGGGCAATACCTTAACAGCTTCGTCCAATGCTCTGTAAAGACGGGGGATATCTATAGGTTTCATAATATAGTCAAAGGCTCTGCAGGGAAAAGCCTCTGCCATATGGTCTACGCTTGTGGTTGCAAAAATCAGAATAGTATCAAGGCTGATTTCGCGAAGCTTTGCGGCGGCTTCTATACCTGTAAGGCCATCCATATATATGTCCATCAAAACAATATCGAAGTGCTCTCCGTTAAGGGCGGCAAGAAAACTTTCGCCGCTTTTGTATCCTTTTATGGATACAACCTCGTGTCTGTCCTTTGCCCATTCAAATACGGCTTTTCCTGCACTTTCGCGGTATTCCTTGATATCGTCAACAATGGCTACTTTCATATAAAACATCCTTTATATTATGTGTTATATATAATATAACACATAAACTATCTATTGTTCAACACCAAGCTTGTGTTTTATTATACAATATTTTCAGATAAAATCTACTTCTGTTTGTCCCAGAAAAGGCCTTTTTATCCCTAAGAAGAGGTGTACTTGCTTTTTTTTATATAAATGCTATAATTGTTTTGTGTTAATAAACGGAGGATATGGTATGAGAAAAATAGCTACTTTTTTCAGGCGTGTAGCCTCAGGAAGCTTTCTGAGATTTTTCAGAAACCTTAATATTGTTCATAATGAGTCAGGCAAAAACCGCCTGTGGCTTTTTTTCAATATGGTTTTTTCAATGTTCAGGTACGGCATAGGTTACCTTGATTATATGACCTTTGGATTTGCATATATAGGTAAGGATAAGCGTAAAACCTTTATGACAATGGATGACAACCTTTCGCTTGCCAGAAGGCTTAATAATCCCGAAGCAAACCCAACGTTTACGGACAAGCTTAACTTTAACCGCACTTTCAAAGAATATCTTAAGCGGGATTTCGTTGATTTGCAGAGTGGCTTCGAAAGCTTCGAAAAGTTTTGCCAAGGCAAGGCTTGCTTTTTTGCAAAGGAGCCTTCTTCCTTCGGTGGTTTAGGTGTTATGAAGGTTGACCTTAATGGCAAAAATCTTAAGGAGCTTTATAACGAGCTTTTAGCAAAAAAGCTTTTTCTTGCCGAGGAAGCTATAGTTCAGCATGATGAGATGAACAAGCTCTGTGCACGCTCAGTTAACACAATACGCATTGTTACTCTTTTAAGCGACAAGGGCAATGCTAACTTTGTTTATGCACTTATCCGCGTTGGCAGCGGCAAAAACGATGTTGACAATGTAACCAGCGGCGGTATGTATACCTTGCTTTCTGCAGAGGGTGAGATTACTCATCCTGCATTCTGCGATAAAACCGTTTCCTATTACACCGAGCATCCCAATAACGGCTTCAAGTTCATCGGCTTTAAGGTGCCTTACTTTAAAGAGGCGGTGGAGCTTTGCAAAAAAGCCGCAAAAGTTGAGCCTCGTATGAGATATGTAGGCTGGGACGTTGCAATTACCCCCAACGGCCCTGTTTTGGTTGAGGGCAACAACCTGCCCGGTTATGATATGCCCCAGAATCACCGTTTTCACGACTCTGGCGAAGGCCTTAAGGCTGCCTTTGAATTTGCCGAGAAAAATTGATTTCAACTGCTGTCTGATTAATGTCAGACAGCAGTTTTTTGTTGTAAATTTATGGCAAATATGATATACTTATTTTGTTATGCGAAATTAAAACAAAGGACTATTGATTATGGATTTTATTCAGAAATTATCTCAGGAATTTAATATTAAGCCTGAATACGCAGGCAATATCATCACGCTTCTTGACGAGGGCAACACTATCCCTTTCATTGCCCGTTACCGTAAGGAGCTTCACGGCTCTATGGATGACCAGCTTATCCGTGAGGTTTCGGAGCGACTTGATTACCTCAGAAATTTTGAGGCAAGAGCCAAGGAAATCTCTGACCTTATTGATGCTCAGGGAAAATTAACCGAAGAAATTACTGCCGCTATTGAAAAGGCAGAAACCATGGCGGATTTGGAGAATATCTACCGCCCCTACCGACCCAAGAGAAAAACAAGGGCATCCATTGCAAAGGAAAAGGGCTTGGAGCCTCTTGCTGAGTATATTTTAAATCAGGAAGACGAAAAGGCTTTCCCCATAGATTTGGCAAAGGATTATGCTGACGCTGAAAAGGGCGTAGAAACCGCCGAGGACGCCTTGCAGGGTGCTCTTGACATTATCGCTGAAATCTGCTCAGATAATGCGGATATCAGAAAAAGGCTTTTCAACCTTATGTGGCTCAACGGCACCGTAATAAGCGTTGCAACCGACGAAGAGGCCGACTCCGTTTACACAGGTTACTATAAATTCAGCGAGGCTGTTAAGAAGATAAGCGGCCACAGAGTTCTTGCCATTAACCGAGGCGAGAGAGAAAAATTCCTTAAGATAAGCGTTGAGATGGACTCTGACAGACCCCTCAATATGATTAAAAAGCTTATGGTTAAGGGTGATTCTCCCTGCAGTGAAGCCGTAATGACGGCCTGTGAGGATGCATACACAAGGCTCCTTTTGCCCTCAATCGAGCGTGAGGTAAGAGCTGCTCTTACCGAAAATTCCGACGTAGCCGCTATGAAGCTTTTCGCCACTAACCTTCATCAGCTTTTGATGCAGCCCCCTGTTAAGGATAGGGTTGTAATCGGCCTTGACCCCGGCTACAGAACAGGCTGTAAGGTTGCGGTTGTTGACGGCACGGGCAGAGTTCTTGACACCACCGTTATTTATCCCACTCACAGCGAGTCAAAAATTAAGGAGAGTAAGGATAAATTAAAGTCTTTAATTTTAAAGCACGAGGCTACCGTTCTTTCTATCGGTAATGGTACAGCAAGTAAAGAAACCGAGATGTTTGCCGCTGAGGTTATCTCTGAGCTTAAAAAGGCAGACCTTGCATATATGGTTGTAAGCGAGGCAGGTGCTTCAATTTATTCTGCAAGTAAGCTTGCGGCGGATGAGCTCCCTGAGCTTGACCTGACTTTAAGAAGTGCGGTTTCCATTGCAAGGCGTCTGCAAGACCCCTTGGCAGAGCTTGTTAAAATTGACCCCAAGTCCATTGGTATCGGCCAGTATCAGCACGATATGCCTCAGAAACGCCTTGGCGAAACCCTTGATGGCGTTGTTGAGGATTGTGTAAACAGTGTTGGTGCCGACCTTAACACAGCTTCTCCTGCGCTTCTTACCCGAATTGCAGGCTTAAACGGCACAGTTTCCAAGAATATAGTTGCCTATCGTGAAGAAAACGGAAAATTCAAGAGCAGAAGCGAGCTTAAAAAAGTTCCAAAACTTGGCCCTAAGGCTTTTGAGCAGTGTGCCGGTTTCTTAAGAGTTGCCGACAGCAAAGAGCCTCTTGATAACACCGCAGTTCATCCTGAGTCATACAAAGCTGCCAAAGAGCTTTTAAAGCTTTTAGGATTTACCACAAAAGACATCGAAAACGGCGGAATTAAAG
>JAFTIP010000001.1 GCA_017456845.1 Ruminococcus sp. | reverse complement strand
GCAAAGAAGCGCGTTAAGGTTATCGCAACCAAAACTGCTCAGAACAAGGCTCTTAAGTCTGCTCTCAGAACAGCAGTTAAGAAAGCATACAACGCTATCGACACCAATGCCGACAACAAAGCTGAGGCAGTTCGTCTTGCTGTTAAGAAAATTGACCAGTCTGTTTCTAAGGGTATTCTTCATAAGAACACAGCAGCCAGAAGCAAGTCTAATCTCGTAAAGCGTCTCAACGCCTCTGCTTGATTATATTTTCTTAATACCGACCTTAAAAGCAGAGCCTTCTCTGCTTTTTTTGTTTTTTATAACTAATTTTCGGTTGACATTTTGGTTTTCAACTGTTATTATTTATTAAAGACAGAGAAGTTATATAATTCTCAAAAATCGGAGGTATGCAAAATGAAAAAGAACAGTTCTTTAGGTTGGGTAATCGCTTTGGTTTCTGCTATCGTAGCAGTTTCCGCTGCTCTTACTACACTTTACCTTTTTAAGAAAAAGAAGGACAAGGACAACGCAGAGTTAGAGGAATATCTCGATAACGCAATTATGTAATTTGCGTTAAAACTTAATCTGTAACCAGCAAGGTATAGCATAGCTATGCCTTGTTTTATTTTATAAATAAAATTTTTCGTACACTTCAAAAAAACACTTGCTTATTATCGAAAAAAGTCATATAATTATGGTGTATGAGTACACCTCAAATTTAATTACCGAAAGGAGTAGCAACACACAATGAATTATTCTCATGAAGTACAGAAAATGTGCGTAGTTGCAAAGGGACCCCACCACGGCCCCGCACCTATTCCCGAAGAGGGCAAATGGGTAAAATCTTATCAGATTAGTGATATTTCCGGTCTTTCTCACGGTATCGGCTGGTGTGCACCTCAGCAGGGCACATGTAAGCTCACACTCAACGTTAAGGACGGTATTGTTGAAGAGGCTCTCGTTGAGACTCTCGGATGCTCCGGTATGACTCACTCCGCAGCAATGGCTGCTGAGATTCTTCCCGGCAAAACACTCTTAGAGTGCCTTAACACAGACTTGGTTTGTGACGCTATCAACACAGCTATGAGAAACATCTTTGAGCAGCTTGCTTACGGCAGAACTCAGACAGCTTTCTCCGAGGACGGTCTTCCCATCGGCGCAGGTCTTGAGGACCTCGGCAAGGGCCTTCGTTCTCAGGTTGGTACAATGTTCTCTACAAAGGACAAGGGCGTTCGTTACATGGAAATGGCAGAAGGCTATGTTCTTAAAACAGCTCTTGACGAGAACAACGAGGTTATCGGCTATCAGTTCGTTAAGCTCGGTAAAATGATGGAAGATATCCGTCACGGTATGAGCCCTGATGAGGCTTATAAAGCAAACATCGGTCAGTACGGTCGCTTTGACGGCGCTGCTAAGTACATTGACCCCCGTGAAGAATAAGCAAGGAGGATTTTAGAAATGGCAGTAACATTTGAAAGTATGGACAGAAGAATGCCTAAAATCAACAAATGCCTTGCTGAGTACGGTATTGCAGATTTAGAGGCAGCACGTCAGTTATGTTTAGATAACGGCTTTGACCCCGACGAAATCGTTAAGGGTGTTCAGCCTATCGCATTTGAGAACGCATCCTGGGCATATACACTTGGTTGCGCAGTTGCTCTTAAGAAGGGCACAAAAACAGCTGCAGAGGCTGCAGAGGCTATCGGTATCGGCCTTGAGGCTTTCTGTATCCCCGGCTCCGTAGCAGAGCAGAGAAACGTTGGTCTCGGCCACGGTAACCTGGGCGCAATGCTTTTAAGAGACGAGACAAAGTGCTTCGCATTCTTAGCAGGTCACGAGTCCTTCGCAGCTGCTGAAGGTGCTATCGGTATCGCAAGAAATGCTAACAAGGCAAGAAAGGAACCCCTCAGAGTTATCCTTAACGGTCTTGGTAAGGATGCAGCATACATCATCTCCAGAATCAACGGCTTTACATATGTAAAGACAGAGTTTGACTACTTCACAGGCGAACTCAAGATCGTTGAGGAGAGAGCTTTCTCAGACGGCGAGAGAGCAGCAGTTCGTTGCTACGGTGCAGACGACGTTCGTGAAGGCGTTGCAATCATGCAGTTTGAGAACGTTGGCGTTTCCATCACAGGTAACTCCACTAACCCCACACGTTTCCAGCACCCCGTTGCAGGTACTTACAAGAAGTGGGCTATCGAGAACGGCGTTAAGTACTTCTCAGTTGCATCCGGCGGCGGCACAGGCCGTACACTTCACCCCGATAACATGGCTGCAGGTCCTGCTTCCTATGGTCTTACAGACACAATGGGCAGAATGCACGGCGATGCTCAGTTTGCAGGTTCTTCTTCTGTTCCTGCTCACGTTGAGATGATGGGCCTTATCGGTATGGGTAACAACCCAATGGTTGGTGCTACAGTTGCTTGCGCAGTTGCAGTTTATAACGCAATGAATAAGTAATGTGCGTCCGAGGCTTGTTGCCTTTCGATTTTCTAGCTCTAACACAAAATTGGTAAAGCCGATTTATCGGCTGTGCGATTTAGTTGAGAACGTGGAAAACTCGGAAGGTCAGCAACAAACAAACGAGGCGTGATATAATAAAAAACTGATTAAATCAAGGTTTTTACCAAATTATAAAATTACAGGGTTTGAAGTCAAACGATTACAAACCCTGTTTTTATTTTCCAACTTTTTTCCCGAGCTCTTTGAAAATGAGTTTTTGAAAAAACAAGTCTAAATATGTTGCAAATAAACAGCTACAGTGATAAAATTAATATGTATATTAATATATAAGGAGAAGTGTTATGAAGCTGTATATCGACCCGGGCACAGGCAGCATGCTGTTTACAATACTTATTGGAGTAATAGGTGCAGCAGTATATTCCCTGAGAATGCTTTTTATCAAGCTTAAATACCGGATGAGTGGCGGCAAAGTAGAAATTGCTAACAAAAGCATTCCTTATGTTATTTTTTCCGATAATAAAAGATATTGGTCAATTTTTGAACCTATCTGCCGTGAGATGAACAAAAGAGGTAAGGAAATTTTATATATAACCGCTTCTCCCGACGACCCCGCCTTAAGCTGCCAATACGAAAACGTAAAAGCAGAATGCATAGAAAACGAAAACAAGCTTTTTACAAGACTTAATTTCCTTAATGCCGATATAGTTTTGTCGACTACACCTGGTCTGGATGTTTACCAGTGGAAGCGTTCCAAAGAGGTTAAGTATTATGTACATATTCCCCACGCCGCAAATGACATAACCCTTTACCGCATGTTCGGCATCGACTATTACGACGCTGTTCTTCTGTCCGGCGATTATCAGATTGAGGATATAAGAGCCCTTGAGAAAATAAGAAAATTGCCTCAAAAAGAGCTTTTGAAAGTGGGCATTCCCTATATGGACGAAATGGCAAAAAGGTTTGCGGAAAATTCTGATGTTTCTGAGCATCCCCGAACTGTGCTTCTGGCTCCTTCTTGGGGACAAAGTGCTATTTTCGGAGTATACGGCTCAAAAATAATAGACGTTTTATTAAAAACAGGCTATCACATTATTATCCGTCCTCATCCTCAGTCATTTACATCTGAAACAGAGCTTATGGACAAGCTTATGAACGAATATCCCGAAAATGCTCAACTTGAGTGGAACCGAGACAACGATAATTTTGAGGTCCTCAAGCGTGCCGATATTCTTATTTCCGACTTTTCGGGTGTCACCTTTGACTTTTCTTTGGTTTACAACAAGCCTATTATTTATACCGACCCCAAAATCGACGTAAGCGTTTATGACGCCTGGTGGCTTGATAAACCCCTGTGGACAGCCTCGGCATTGCCGAGGATAGGCAAAGAGCTAACTGAAGAAAATATGGAAAATCTCAAGGAACTTATAGTCACTTGTCTTGAAGAGTCTGAGTATGCACAAAAGAGAGCAGATGTTAAAGCAGAAACCTGGGCATATCCGGGCGAAAGTGCATCCCGCGTTGCAGATTACCTCGTAAATAAATTTGATGAATTAAACAAAGAAAGTAAGGAGGGAGAAAAATGAGTATTTTATCTATACTAGGAAATATCTTCATAGGTCCTCTTAAAATTTTGTTTGAATATATATTTGAAATAGCCTACTCATTTACATACAATCCCAGTCTTTCTATTGTTTTTCTGAGTTTACTTATGAACATCTTGGTTCTTCCCTTATACAAGCGTGCAGATGCTATGCAGGAAGAAGCAAGAGATATAGAAAACAAGCTTCATAAAGGCGTGGTGCATATTAAAAAATCCTTCTCAGGTGACGAGAAGATGATGATTCTGCAAACCTATTACAGACAAAACAATTATAAGCCCACCGATGCCTTGAAGGGCTCTGTTTCTCTCCTTCTTGAAATCCCCTTCTTTATGGCTGCGTACCAGTTCTTGTCCCATTTAGAAATTTTAAGCGGTGCATCTTTAGGACCCATCAAAGATTTAGGTGCCCCTGATGGGCTTTTGGTTATTGGCGGTTTCGCAATTAACCTGCTGCCTATACTTATGACCCTTATAAATGTAATTTCCAGTGCAATTTATTTAAAGGGTTTCCCCTTAAAAACCAAAATTCAGCTTTATGGCATGGCGCTTTTCTTCCTTGTATTCCTTTACACTTCCCCTGCAGGACTTGTATTTTACTGGACACTAAATAACCTTTTCTCTTTAGTTAAGACTATATTCTATAAGCTTAAGAACCCCAGGAAGGTTCTTTGTATTCTTTTGAGTGTTATCGGTGTTCTGGTAATAGGATACAGTGCATTTATGTTTTCAGGAACAACAGCCAAAAAGCTGGTAATCATTATTGTAGGCATTTTGATGTTTGTTCCCTTAGGGGTTATGCTCCTTAAATCAAAAATCCACTTCAAACCCAAGTCCTCAACCCCCAATCCGAACAAAACGCTTTTTACTTTAGGTTCCATATTCCTATCTATATTAGTTGGTTTGCTGATACCTTCTTCTTTTATTTCAGCTTCACCTCAGGAGTTTGTTAACCTTTCTGACTTTAGCCATCCCTTGCTTTATGTAGTCAGCACCTTAAGTTTGTCAATGGGTACATTTTTAGTGTGGATGCGTGTTTTCTATTGGCTAGCAAGCCCCAAAGGGAAAGTGATATTCGAAGTCTTGGTTTGGGTACTTTGCGGTGTTATGACAATAAACTATATGTTTTTCGGCACCAAACTAGGGACAATTTCTGCAGAACTGCAATACGAAAACGGAATGGATTTTTCTTCAAAGGAAAAACTTATAAACATACTTGTGATTCTTGCAGTAATGATTGTTTTTTATATTATTCATAAAAAGCTAAATAAGCTTGTTACCCCCGTTTTATTAACCGCCGTTATCGCTATATTGGCGATGTCAGGATTTAATATCGTTACAATAACCAAATCTGTCGGCGAAATTTCAATAGATGGCTCCGCAGCAAATATTCCAACATACAACCTGAGCAAAGAAGGCAAAAATGTTGTTGTTCTGATGCTGGACAGAGCAATGGGCGAATATATTCCGTATATGATAAACGAAAACGAAGAATTATTAGAGCAATATGACGGCTTTACATATTATTCTAATACGATTTCTTTCGGCGGTCATACTAATTTTGGAGTCCCCTCACTTATGGGCGGTTACGAGTATACCCCTGTAGAATTAAACAAAAGAAGCGACGAACTTCTTAAAGACAAGCACGACGAAGCCTTAAAGGTAATGCCTGTGCTCTTCGATAACGAAGGTTATGATGTAACCGTATGCGACCCGCCCTACGCAGGGTACAGAGAAATCCCTGACTTGTCAATTTACAACGAGTATGAAGATATTAATACATACATAACTGAAGGCAAATTTTTAGATGAAAACCAGAAAAACTCTTCTGCTGAAAGCAACCACAGAAACTTCTTCTGCTTAAGTATTATGAAGTGTATGCCGGTTAGCATTCAGCCAATTTTATATGACGGTGGTGCTTACTTTGAACCAATATCAAATAGCGCAACCACCTACTCGGTACAAACTGCTGAAAATATGTCAGTAGCTATCGGATACAGAAAAAGCTTTATGGAAGCTTATAATGTTTTGCTGAACATGGAAAATATGACAAATATTACCGATACGGCAGACAACACTTTCTTATTCCTGTCTAACAACGCTACTCACGAAGATGTGCTTTTGCAGGAGCCTGAATATATTCCCGTTTACGAGGTCGACAACACCGAGTACGACACAAATAACAGCGAAAGGTTTAACTTAGACGGCAAAAAGCTTAGTATGACAAACGCCTTTCAAATGGGCTTGTATCATGCGAATATGGCAACCTTAAATGAAATCGGAGATTGGCTAGATTATTTAAGAGAAAATGGTGTTTATGACAATACAAGAATAATAATTGTTTCTGACCACGGACGTGCAACTTATCAAAAGGACGAACTTATACTTGACGACGGCACCGATTTATTTAAGGATGTAGAATACTATTATCCTTTGCTCTTGGTAAAAGATTTCAACTGCACAGGCTTTTCTACATCTGACGAGTTTATGACAAATGCAGATGTTCCTACCTTAGCTGCAAAGGGCTTAATCGAAAACCCTGTTAATCCTTTTACAGGCAAGGAAATAAACAGCAACGAAAAAGAAGCTCACGAACAGTTTATTATTCTTTCCGATAAATACAGCGTAAGCGAAAATAACGGCTACACTTACCTTCCTGCAGGCTGGGCAAGTGTTTCTGAAAATTTGTGGGACAAGGAAAACTGGAAATTCTACGACGAAGAAATCGTTTTAAAAGAGCATAGGCTTCCCGAAAATTAAATAAATACTGTTAAGTCAGACATATCTGTGAGTTTTTCATCAAGGTATGTCTGATTTTTTTATTTTATGCTAAAATATAAAAGTGTGTAACATTTTGGCTTTTTATTTGTTATACACATAGAAGTACTTCAAAATTTTTCAAAACGAAAGGGGGGAGTAAGGTGGACAGCAAACTTTTAAAAGAGCTATATAGTAAATACTACCGTGAGCTTTACCTTTACATCTACTCCCTTTGCCGCAATCGGGAAATTACCGAAGACTTGGTGCAGGAAACTTTTTTAAAAGCTATTCTTTCACTTCCTCAAAGCCACACAAATATGCGGGCGTGGCTATATATGGTGGCGAGAAATCTTTATTTTAACTTTGCCAAAAGGGAAAAATCCAAGGTAGATATTGACCAATTAAAAGAAATGCCCTCGCAAGAGCCGCCTATGATAGAGCATATTATTGCAAACGAAAACAGGCGTCTGTGCTTTGAAGCTTTGCAAAGCCTTGGGGGTATTAAAAAGGAAGTTCTTATTTTGCAGTATTTCGGCGGACTTTCTCAAAAAGAGATTGCCGCAGTTTTGCATCTTACTCCTGAAAACGTAAGGGTACTTAGCTTCAGAGGTAAAAAAGAGCTTAAAAAATTTATGGAGGTACACGGCTATGACATATAAAGAGCTTTTGAATTTATACAAAACAGGTCAGCTTTCTGACGCTGAGAAAGCAAAGGTAAAGGCAGACATTGAAAAGCAGGAAGCTATAAGCGAATTTCTATTTGAAAACGACGAAATCCCTGAACTTAAGGACTCTTGCCTTGAGGCAGAAATCGCTGACGATAACAGCGATTTTGACGAAAAACGTTTTCAGAAAATGATTAAAAAGTCTATCCGCAAGGCGTTTTTAAAGCTTGGCATTGCGGTTGGTGTAATCGTTCTTGCCCTTGTAATCGTTGCAAGCACCGTTATGCCTAACATAGTTGACGCAATGTACTACGACCCTACAAAAATCGTAGGTACAACCGAACAAGGCAATAACACAAGCCAACTGTCTGTCGACACTATGGTTTACACTGAGCTTTTTACTCCCGGATATTACCGCAACAAAGCCTATGCAAGCCACAAGGGATACGGAAAATACGACATTGAGATTTTTCAGAATTTCACCATAAACGGACAAATCAATAATGTGTACGGCAGGATAGATAAAAACACCCTTACTCTTTTCAGCGACTCAGTTTTTAAGCTTCCTTCTCAGAATGTGTTTGTTCCTGACAATATAAGCGGAGTCATCGGACACGGCGGTGCAGGTGCCGCAGGCAATCATGAATCTGCCCTGAGAAAACTGGGTGAGCTTGATGAAACCGACTACTACGTTGCGTATGTTACCTTTGACAAAGTTATGAACTACGACGAATTTACAGTCTGGAGCAAGGATAGCGACATTTATCCTCACTGGAGTGCTGTATGCCGCAAGCAGGACGAAAAAACGTATATTGCCGAAAGGATTCTTGGTTTCAATTACTTTGCCTTCGGCGGCGGCCATGCTTATAACCGCGAAAAATACCCCTACCTTGACTTTGGCGACGTAATAAAATCCGTTGACAATGACGGTATAAAGATAGCTTCTTCTGACGTTATGGAAAAGCATATGACAAGTATGCTCCAATATGCTATAGACAATGACACTTTCTTCGAAATGGCAGGTTGTCCCATTTCTGACAGTGAGCTTATGATGTATATTGAAAGTATAGAAGACTACGGACTTTACACCTACGGCTTTGCCATGGTAGCTCAGAAGGATGAAATATTAAAAATCAGCAAAAATGAAAATGTAAGCTACATCTGCACAGCACCACTAAATTAATTCCTTGTGTCCCCTGCTTTTAAAGCAGGGGATTTTTGCATCCTGATTGTTGCAAACCACACAGAAATGTGTTAAGATAAAGATGCTACACTAACTTTATAACGAAAACCCACACGGGGAAAACTACCTTGGTAAAAGGTGTTTTCCTCTATTTCCGTGTGGGAGTAATGGTTAGTGTAGCAACTTACCGAGGATAAACACTTTTTCGGCACATCCTTCGGGGTGTGCTTTTTTATTTGGTGGTTGCTATGGAATCTTTTATTCTTGATTTAATCATAGATGGTTTAGAATGGTTATTCGCTGATAAAGAAAAAAGAGCCTTTATGTCAATACCATATAATTGCCGATATTGCGAATTATTAGGAATGTGTAGGGATAAAGAAAATAATTGGAAATGCAGAAACGGTTGTATGATACTAAATCAGCGACGCAAAGAAAACGGCATACTCCCACCAAGATGTAAAACCTGTGAACATCTGAACGCTTGCAGAGATGAAGCTAATAAGTGGAAGTGTAGAAATGGTTGTATAATCATAAACCAACAAACTACTAATTGAGCGAAAATTTCCGCTCTTTCTTTTTATCTTTACTACCCTTGCATAGACAAAGCTTTTATGATAAAATAAATTATTAAAGATTTATTGTTTGAAAGGGGAGCTTATAGTGGCTCTTATTACCAAAAAGCTCAGAGGCACAGAGGATGTTTTGCCTGCTGAAAGCTATCGTTGGCAATTTTTAGAAGAAATTATGAGAGAACAGGCTCGTGTTTACGGCTTTGCTGAAATCCGCACTCCTGTTTTTGAAAATACACAGCTTTTTCAGCGTAGCGTTGGCGAAACTACCGACGTTGTGCAGAAGGAAATGTACACATTTGATACCAAGGGCGGTGAGTCCGTAACTCTTCGTCCTGAGGGTACTGCAGGTGCCGCCCGTGCACTCTTAGAGCACGGCGTATATAACGACGGCTTACCCGTTAAGGCAAGCTACTTTGTTTCCTGCTACCGCTACGAAAAGCCTCAGGCAGGACGTCTCCGCGAGTTCCACCAGTTCGGCTTGGAAGTTTACGGCACATCAAAGCCTGTGGCAGACGCCGAGCTTATATGTGCCGCTGCATCAATTTTCGACCGTCTCGGTATTGATGATTTAAGCCTTGAGATTAACTCTATCGGCTGCCCTGAGTGCCGTGCAAAATACCACGCCGCACTTAAGGAATACTTTGCATCCCACGAAGAGGAGCTTTGCGAAACCTGCAAGGGCAGACTTGAGAGAAACCCCATGCGAATTCTCGACTGCAAAAGTAAAATCTGCTCCGGCATTGCCAAAGATGCACCTGTGATTCTTGACTACCTCTGCGACGAGTGTGAGGAGCACTTTAAGGGCGTTAAGACTTGTCTCGACAGTGCAGGAATGAAATACACCGTTAACCCCAGAATAGTTCGTGGTCTTGATTACTATACTAAGACTGTATTTGAATTTGTAAGCGGCAGTATCGGCTCACAGTCCACAGTTTGCGGCGGCGGCAGATACGACGGTCTTATTGAGGAATTAGGCGGTCAGCCTCTTCCCTCTTTAGGTTTTGCTCTGGGTATGGAAAGACTCTTACTTCTTTTAGACAGCAAGGGTATTGAAATCCCACGGCCTGAGCCCTGTGCACTTTACGTTGCGGCTTTAGGTGAAGCTGCTGAAGCTAAGGCTTTCACTTTAGTTAAGGATTTAAGGGACGCATCCTTACACGCACAGTACGACATTGTTGGCAGAGGCTTAAAGGCTCAGATGAAATACGCCAACAAAATCGGTGCTCTGTATTCTCTGGTGCTTGGCGATAACGAAATTAATGAAAACAAAGCAAACCTTAAGAATATGAACACAGGCGAGCAAACAGAAATTACTTTAGGCGAAGACTTTGTTTCTCAGTTTACCGCTGTTTATCTTGACGGCAAAACAAGTATGAACTTATAATCCTTTAAGGAGGTTTTAATATGGCAGAATTTATGACAGGACTTAAAAGAACAAACTACTGCGGCGAATTACGCAGTTCTGATATCGGCAAGGTTGTTACCCTTTGCGGCTGGGTTCAGCGTCAGAGGGACCTTGGCGCTCTTATCTTTATTGATTTAAGAGACCGCACAGGTATTACTCAGCTTGCTTTTGACGATAACACCGACAGAGCTATCTTTGACAAAGCTTTCTCTTGCCGCAGCGAATATGTACTTTGTGCAGTTGGTGAAGTTAGAGAAAGAAGCTCTAAAAATCCCGATATTCCCACAGGTGACATTGAGGTGGCAGTTACTGACTTAAGAATTTTAAGTGCTGCTCACACTCCTCCCTTTGAGATTGTTGACAACCTCAACACCAACGAGGAATTAAGGCTTAAATACCGTTATCTTGATTTAAGACGTAAGCCTCTGCAGGATAACATTATGATGAGATCAGTGCTTGCAAAATCCGCAAGGGATTACTTCTACGAAAATGGCTTTATCGAGATTGAAACTCCCATGATGATTAAGTCCACACCCGAAGGTGCCCGTGACTATCTCGTTCCCTCAAGAATTCATCAGGGTAAGTTCTACGCTCTTCCCCAGTCACCTCAGATTTACAAACAGCTCTTGATGCTTTCAGGCTTCGACCGCTACATTCAGCTTGCACGTTGCTTCAGAGACGAAGACTTACGTGCCGACCGTCAGCCCGAGTTTACTCAGATTGATATGGAGCTTTCTTTCGTAGATGTTGAGGACATCTTAGAGCTTAACGAAGGCCTTATGAAGCGTGTATTTAAAGACGTTTTAGGCAAAGACCTTGAAACTCCCTTTGAGCGTATGACATATAAAGAGGCTATGGAGCGTTTCGGCTCCGACAAGCCTGACATCCGCTTTGGTATGGAAATTCAGGACGTTTCCGATTTAGTAAAAGACTCTAACTTTGGCGTGTTCGCCTCTGCTATTGAGAACGGCGGTTCTGTAAGAGCAATTGTTGCTAAAAATTCCGCCGCAACTTTAACAAGAAAAGAAATTGATAAATTAACCGAGTTCGTTCGCGGTATCGGTGCCAAGGGTCTTGCCTTTGTTCGCTGGCTTGATGATGCACCTGCTTGCTCTTTTGCTAAGTTTATGAAGGAAGGCGAGCTTGAGGCAATTCTCAGTCGTGTGGGTGCCGAAAAGGGGGACGTTGTGCTGTTTGTCGCAGACAAGACAAGCACCGTGCTTTCTACTCTCGGTGCACTCAGACTTACTGTTGCAAAGAAGCTTGATATCATCCCCGACATCTTCAAGTTCCTTTGGATTGTTGACTTCCCCTTCTTTGAAAAGGACGAAGAAAGCGATGAATGGGTTGCTATGCACCATCCCTTTACTATGCCTAAGGAAGAGTGCCTTGAGTTTTTAGACACCGACCCCGGCAAAGTAATAGCAAAGGCTTACGACCTTACACTTAACGGCACAGAGCTTTCTTCAGGCTCCATTCGAATTACAGACTACGAACTACAGCAGAGAATGTTCAGAGCCTTAAAGCTTACCGACGAAGAGATTGAGGCAAAGTTCGGCTTCCTTGTAGAAGCTTACAAATACGGTGCACCTCCTCACGGCGGTATGGGCATAGGTCTTGACCGACTTGCAATGATTCTCTCAGGCGCTGAGTCTCTCAGAGATGTTACAGCCTTCCCCAAGGTGCAGAATGCAAGTGAGCTTATGAGCCAGTGCCCCTCTCCTGTGGACGCAGAAAGCCTTGAGGCCTTAGGCATTGCTGTTGTTGCAAAAGAGGAAGAGTAAGCCGTTAGCTGTATCAGGCTACTAAATCAATCATAAAAACATCAAACCCCGTCGTTTTTAAAAGCGACGGGGTGCTGTTTTGACCCTCCGTTAATAAAATTAACTGCTTTGCCAGCCTATCCAAAAGTGGAATCGCCCGCTGTGGCTGACGGCACTTAAAAAGCTCCGCTTTCATACCGAAAGCGGAGCTTTGTTCAGTCGTTATCTGGTTGATTTTATACTGTCACAGAGTAGTGTAAGACTTATTCAGCCTTAATACCTGCATACATAAAGTACTTGTAGCCGAGGGGGCTTGCGAAGAAGCCGTCGATGCTATCAGAGCACATATACTGGTCTGTGTAGTAGTAGATGGGGCAGATTGCACCTGTGGACATAATCATATCCTCAGCCTTGTGCATGAGCTCGAATCTTGTAGCGGGGTCATTGCTTGCCTTGATGTCAGCAATGAGCTTGTCGTAAGACTCTGCCCATGTGAGGCCATCCTTGCCGTTGTAGGAGTATGCAGCATATGTTGCATGACCGTCCTTACCAAACTGGCAGTCGTTGTTACCGGACTCAGAAATCCACATATCAAGGAAGGAAATGGGATCGTTGTAGTCAGAGAGCCAGCCGTTTCTTGCCATGGAGTAGTCGCCTGCTTTACGTGTGTCAAGGAATGTATTCCACTCCTGAACCTCAATCTGCATTGTGATGCCGTACTTAGCATAAACACCCTGCATATAAGTTGCAAGAGCCTCGTGACCTGTACCCTCGTTTGTGATATAAGTCATTGTGGGGAAGCCTGTAACCTTGTTATCAGCAACTGTGAACTTGCCGGAAGACTTAGCAACGTCCTCTAAGAGCTTGATAGCCTCATCACAGTTTGCTGCGTAGTCAGCCTCAGCAACGCTGAAGTAACCCTTACCGTCACGGTTTACGCCGTTTGTTGCAACGAACTCTGTAACGCCGTCAGCATCTGTCATATCGATGGGAACGAAGGAGTTAGCGGGCTGCTGGTCTGCAAGACCGATTTCAGCACAGATGTAGTTTCTCTCAAGCATAAGACCAAGAGCCTTACGGATAGAAATCTGCTCCTCAGGTGTAAAGTCCGCAAGTGCGGGGTCGTTCATGTTGAAAGATACATAGTAAGTACCTAACTGACCCATTACCTGATACTCTGTGGGATAATCAGCCTTGATTGTCTTAATCTGATCGTTGGGAACGGAGTCAATGAAGAGGTAAGAGCCGTTCTTGTAGTTAGCAAGAAGTGAGCTGTCGTCTTCGTTGAAGGGCCATACAATCTTATCTGTTACAACTGCGTCTACATTGTGGTAGTACTCGTTCTTTTCCATAACCATCTGGCTCTGGTTGAGCTCTGTTACCTTGTAGGGACCGTTGCCGATGTAGGACTCAGCCTTTGTAGCCCAAGCGTCGTTGCCGTCAACTACGTCCTTCTTAACGGGCATTTATGTGGGGAATGCACAAAGCTCGAAGAAGTAAGGAACGTCGTTCTTAAGAACAACTGTAAGTGACTTGCCGTCCTCAGAAGCTGTTACGTTAAGCTCGCCTTCGCCGGCAGAAGCCTTGTCGTAACCGTCAACTACGTCGAACATGTAGCCGTAGTCAGCAGCTGTTGCGGGAGCAACTGCTCTGTTCCAAGCCCAAACGAAGTCTGCTGCTGTAAGAGCAGAACCGTCAGACCACTTAAGGTCGTCTTTGAGCTCAAATGTGTAAGCTACCTTGCCGTCTTCTGTAGCTGTGGGAGCAGGAAGCTCCTTAGCGCAGTCAGGAACGAGCTTTAAGGAACCATCCTCAGCCTGCTCGTAACCAACGAGACCTGCAAAAGCATGGATAACGTAGGTAGCACCGTCAACTGCAGAGTTGAGTGCGGGGTCGATTGTGTCAGGATAAGGACCAACACAAATTGTCATAGAAGATGCACCTGTTGTGTTTTCGCCGCAGCCTGCAAGGCCAAGACAAAGAATCATAACAATTGCAAGGATAAGTGCAAGAGACTTTTTCATAGAGTTTTCCTCCTGTCAAAATTTTTGTCATTCTGCAACCAGACAGAACAGACTGAATATAAATCAACGTTATTGATTTTAAATTTGTGTGCCGAGCCACCGAAGCCTTAAAATAAGAAATGCGACACCGCAAATCGCCGAGCAGAATTAAAGTGCTTCGCATTTTAATTCAGGCGATTTCGGGGAGTGTGTACTTATTTTAAGACAGCGTAGGTGAGCGAGGCATAATAGAATTGTGTGCCGAGCAAATCGAAAATATTATTAATTGCGGCGTAGCCGCCACCTAAACTATTCACTTTTTACTCTTCACTTTTCACAGATGTGACCTCGTCACATCAAAGGTTCCAGCAAGCAACAAAATGCTCGGGAGCTATTTCCTTAAGCTGGGGTGTTTCCTCTGCACATTTCGCTGTTGCTCTGGGGCAACGTGTACGGAAAGGACATCCCGAAGGCATATTAAGAGGAGAAGGAACGTCACCCTCCAATACAATACGCTTGTGGTTCTTAGCGTAATCAGGGTCAGGAATAGGAACAGCAGAAAGCAAGGAAATTGAGTAGGGGTGTGTGGGATTGTTATAAATCTCATTAGCAGGGCCCATCTCAACAATGTGACCTAAGTACATAACTGCAATTCTGTCTGAAATATGCTTAACAACCAAAAGGTCGTGAGCAATGAAGAGGTAAGTAAGACCCAAGGTCTCCTGTAACTCTTCAAACATATTGATAATCTGTGCCTGAATTGAAACATCAAGAGCAGAAACGGGCTCGTCGCAGATAATGCAGTCAGGATTAACTGCAAGAGCACGTGCTATACCGATACGCTGACGCTGACCGCCTGAAAACTCGTGGGCATAACGTGTTGCGTGCTCGGGGTTTAAGCCAACTATTTTTAAAAGCTCCTGAATTCTTGCCTCACGCTCTGCCTTTGTTTTGCAAAGCTTGTGAATATCAAGGGGCTCGCCGATAATATCGGCAACTGTCATACGAGGGTCAAGAGAAGAATAAGGGTCCTGAAAAACCATCTGAACCTTTTTTCTCATTTCATTAACGTCTTTTTTGGTTTTAATAACCTTGCCGTCATAAATAACCTCACCGCTTGTGGGCTGGTAAAGGTGAAGAATACTTCTGCCTACTGTAGTTTTACCACAGCCTGACTCACCAACAAGGCCTAAGGTTTCGCCCTTTTTAATGGCAAATGAAACACCGTCAACAGCCTTTAACTTTTTGCTTCCGAAGAGGCCGTTAGGAATATTGAAGTGCTGCTTCAAGTCTTTGACTTCAAGCAAATACTTTTCTTCGCTCATTATTTTGCCTCCTCATTGTAAAGAGCTTCAATTTCCTCAGCGGTAAATTTGCCCTCATCTATATTTTTCTTAACGTGATTCCAGCATCTGGCGTAGTGTGTACCGCCCTCGCAAATAAGCTTGGGGTTAACCTCAAGGCAAACCTTCATAGCTGCATCGCATCTGGGTGCGAAGGGACAGCCGGGAGGAAGATTTAAAAGGTCAACAGCATTACCGCCAATGGGCTGAAGCTTGGTCTTTTCGTCGCTGACTGTAGGAATTGAACGCATAAGGCCGAGTGTATACTCGTGCTTGGGATTATAGAAAATCTCCTCAGCAGTACCTCTTTCGCAAATCTGGCCTGCATACATAACGATAACCTCGTCACACATCTCGGCAACAACGCCAAGGTCATGAGTAATAAGGATAATTGCCATACCAAGCTTTTTCTGGAGATCCTTCATAAGGTCAAGAATCTGAGCCTGAATTGTAACGTCAAGAGCAGTTGTAGGCTCGTCAGCAATAAGAATGTCAGGCTCGCAGGCAAGTGCCATAGCAATCATAACACGCTGACGCATACCGCCTGAAAATTCATGGGGATACTGCTTAATACGCTTAGCAGGTTCGTTAACGCCAACAAGCTTAAGCATTTCAATTGCACGCTCTTTAGCCTCTTTGCGGTTACGGTTTGTATGAAGCATAATGGCTTCCATAAGCTGGTCGCCGATAGTGAAAACAGGATTAAGGCTGGTCATGGGGTCCTGAAAGATTATAGAAATCTTATTACCTCTTATTTTTGCCATACCCTTTTCTTTAATACCTACAAGCTCTTCGCCTTCAAGCTCGATGCTGCCGCCAACGATTTTGCCGGGGTTAGCAAGAATCTGAAGAACGCTGTAAGCTGAAACGGACTTACCTGAGCCCGATTCACCAACTATACCCAAAACCTTGCCTTTTTCCACCTCGTAGGAAACACCGTTAACGGCCTTTACCTCGCCTGATGGAGTAAAGAAGGAGGTTCTGAGGTCTTTTACTGATAATAAACTCATTTTAAAATAACCTCCTTACTTTTTCTGTTTGGGGTCGAAGGCATCTCTGAGGCCGTCGCCCAAAAGGTTAAGGGAAAGAACGATAATACAAATTGTAATAGCAGGAACCAAAAGTCTGTAAACATCAGAATAGATGTAAGAAAGGTTCTCACTTGCAAGAGAGCCCAAAGAAGGCATGGGGATTGAAACACCACGGCCTAAGAATGAAAGGAAGCTCTCTGTAAAAATAGCATTAGGAATCTGCAAAGCAGTGGAAATAACCATAACGCTTATGCAGTTGGGAAGTAAGTGCTTGCGGATAATTCTTGCGGGAGTTGCACCAAGTGCCTTAGCTGTAAGAACAAACTCCTGCTGCTTGATTGAAAGAATCTGACCGCGGATAAGACGAGCCATAGAAACCCAGTAGAGAAGTGCGAATACAAGGAAAATAGAAATCATACCTGTACCTAACTTCTCAAGGATTATACCCTCAATTGCGGGAGCCAGAGTCTGCTTGAATACAACCGAGAAAAGAATAACCATAAGCATATCGGGAAGAGAATAGATGATATCAACAATTCTCATCATTACAAGGTCAACCTTACCGCCAGCATAGCCTGCGATTGAACCGTAAAGTGTGCCGATAATAAGAACAATAATTGAAGCAAAAAGACCAACTGAAAGTGAAATTCTTGTACCGTAAACAACACGGATAAAGTAGTCACGGCCTAAGGAGTCTGTTCCTAAAATATGGGGGAATACGTCCTCGCCTGCTTCAATTCGCTCAAGCTCTGTTGAACCATACTCAAAGGGCTTTAAGTTATTGTAGCTTGGGTCGGGTAAATCACCCGTAAGGCTGAGCTGCTGGTCATATGTGTAGGGATAAACCATAGGAACAATGATTACTGCAAGAATAATCAAAACAAGTAAAATTGCACAGGTAACGGCAACCTTGTTTTTAAAGAGGCGGCGCATACCGTCTTTAAAGAAGGTTACGCTTTCTCTTTCGATAATCTGCTGCTCTTTTTCAGAAGATGAAGCCTTTTCCCATTTAGAAAGGTCAAGCTGAAAGCTAAGAGGATTTTTCTTAGGAAGCTTGTTTACGTCATTATTTTTCATTATAAACCAACCTCCTTAAGAAAGATCTACTCTGGGGTCGAACAACTTGTAAAGAATATCCGACAAGAGCATCATAATAGTAACAATGATAGCAAGGAAGATAGTTGTACCCATAATCATTGTATAATCGCGGTTTACAATAGAAGATACAAAGTATTTACCTAAGCCGGGAACAGCAAAAATCTGCTCAACAACCAATGAGCCTGTAAGAATAAAGGCTACCATGGGGCCTGCATAGGTAATTACAGGTGTAACTGCATTTTTAAGGGCATGCTTGAAAAGCACCTTAGAGGGTGCAACACCCTTAGCACGTGCTGTACGGATGTAGTCCTGACTTAAAACGTCAAGCATACTTGAACGTGTAAGACGGATAATATACGCCATCGGATACAGCATAAGCGAAATAATTGGAAGCACCAATCCCGCCGCCGATTGTCCGTTAGCAGGGAACACGTTCATTTCAATACAGAACAACCACAACAGAAGCGTTGCCACAATAAATGAAGGCATCGCAACAAAAGCGGTGGAAACAACCATTATTATACGGTCAACAAGCTTATTATGGAAAACAGCCGCCAATGAACCGAAAATAAGACCAAGCACAATAGCACCTGCAGCCGCAATAAGGCCAAGCTTAGCACTTGATGCAAAGCCTTCCATAATAACATCCATAACATTTCTGCCATCCATCTTCATGGAAGGACCGAAGTCAAGCTTTACAGCGCCCTTAAGGTAGTTAAGGTACTGCTCAAAAAGAGGCTTGTCCAAACCGAACTTTGCTTCCAGAGCCGCCATAGTTTCAGGAGTTACTGATTTTTCGCTCATAAAGGGGCCGCCGGGGATAAAGTTCATTATAAAGAAAGTGATAGTAATTACCAGGAAAATGGTAACTACAGCCAGCACAAGTCTTTTCAATATGTAGAAAAGAAATTTTTTGTCCATGATTTTCCCGTTCCTTACAAAAAAGTTTTATTTCTTATCATATCACAATGTTACACAAAATTCAATAGATTAAACAATAAAATTATACATTTTTCATAATTTACCTTCTCGCTTACAAAGCGAGAAGGTAAACTTAAAAGTCTAAAAGCACAACATATAGTGTAACATACAAAGAAAAATAGAATATACTTCTATATATCAAACGTTGCCATACTCTCTGCGTGAAACCATAATTGCACAGCCTAAAGACGGAACAACCAGTTTACCGCCTTCTACGCGTGTACCCAGAACAGGTTTTCCGTAACCTGAGGTAAAGCATGCAGGAATATCAATAATAATATCAGAGAAGCCTGAGTTAAAAGCACAGAAAAGGCCTTCGTCGGCAGTTGTTCTAAGGTAAGAAAGAAGTCTGCCCTGAGAATAAACATTAACGAAATTACTGTCCCAAAGAGTTTCACAGCTTCTTCTGAGCTCACCAAGTGCCTTATGCCACTCTATAAGCTCTTTATTCTCTCTGCCCCAAGGATAGCAAGCTCGGTTAAAGGGATCGCGATATCCCTCCATACCTGCCTCATCGCCGTAATAAACACAGGGGAAGCCGGGCAGTGTGTACTGAATGGCAGCTGCCATCTTCATAAGCTTTATTCCCCTTGTTCTCTGCTCGGGAGTAAGCTTCTGGTTAGCCTGCCACCAACGGTCTCTGCCGTTTAAGGGCTCACCTGCCATAACCGTAAGCGCACGCTCGGTATCGTGTGTTGAAAGCAGATTCATAAGCACTCTGAGTACGGGCTTGGGATAATTTTCAACCACGCTCATAATCTGGTCCATAACGTACTTTGCATCTACGCCTCTTACAAAGTCAAGAATTGCATTTCTGAACACGTAGTTCATAACGGAGTCAAGCTGTTCGCCTAAAAGGAAACGGCGTCTTGCTCCGTAGCTCTCTTTATTTGAGGCATCCTCCCAAACTTCGCCAATAACAATACCTTCGGGGTCCTGAGCCTTTACTGCCTTACGTAGATTTTCGAGAAATTCATCGGGCAATTCGTCGGCAACATCAAGTCTCCAGCCCGAGTTACCGCGACGCATATAATTTCTTACAACGCCTTTTTCGCCGTTGATGTACTCGTTATATGCAGGGTCGTTTTCGTTAACCTCAGGAAGAGTATAGAAGCCCCACCATGAATTATAGTGGTCAGGCCACTGGTGGAAATTGTACCAGCTTGAATAAGGTGAGTTTTGATCCCTGTAAGCTCCTCCTTCACCGTATCTGCCTGAACGGTTAAAGTAAATACTGTCGGCACCTGTATGACTGAAAACACCGTCATTAATAACTCTGATATCAAGCTTCTTAGCTTCCTTGCAAAGCTCCTCGAAATCCTCCATATTACCCAGCATGGGGTCGATAGCATCATAATTACCGGTATCGTAACGGTGGTTAGAGTATGCCTCGCAGATAGGATTAAGGTAAATACAGCTTACACCCAAATCCTTTAAATAAGGCAGTTTCTGCGTAATGCCCTTAAGGTCGCCCTTAAAAAAGTCGGTGTTGGTAATTTCGCCGTATTCATTGGGCATCCAGTCAGGGCACTGATACCAGTCCTGCTGAATTTTTAAATCTGTTCGCTTAATATCCTTTTCCTCTCCGCTGAAGTTAAAACGGTCGGGGAAAATCTGATACATTACACCGCCAACAGGCCAATCCGGGGTTTTAAAGCCCTTTTTGTAGGCAGTAATCTGCCAGCTTCTGCCGGGAGAACGCTCGATGGAGCTCTTTCTGTCAACGTCGGCAGGCACAAGAAAACGGGTACCCTCAGCGGTCTGAAGCTTGAAGCTGTACCAATAAAGGCCCATTTTCTCAGGGGTAAAGTCACACTCCCAGATACCTGTATCATTATCAAAAGAACCTGTCCAGAAAAGCTTAACAAAAACCCAGTCATAGCTGTAGTCATACTTAACTGCAAGTTCTGCCTGACTGCATCTGAGGTCTCGGGGCAAAAGAATTCTGAAATGAACCTTTGTACCCTCCTCTACTGCACCGAAAGGCGATTTGTAAAAGGGATTGCGTGAATCAAAATGAGGAAACATTAAACCACTCCATAGTGAAATTATGTGAAAACATATAGGTTAATATTATATAAAAAAATCCTGCCTGTGTCAACAAAGGCAGGATTTTTGTCACTTATTGTAAGAATTTTGGTACGATATATGAGCCTGACAGGCTCATACGATATATTTTTGCTTTGCAAATGGGATATAATAAAATAGAATTTTACTGCGATATGATATAAATCCTACTCTCGTGCCGTAAGACACATATCGCATCAGAGATATATCGCGTGATACACATATAGCAAATCACAAGGGGATTTATATCGCTTTTCAGGGCTACGGTGGCTCAGCGCACACCCCTATCACGCCTCGTTGGACTTCGCATCTCCTTCGAGTTTACTTCATACTCCGCAAATTTGCTCCAAGCAGACGCTGCCTGCTTTCTGCAAATTCGTCGCTCGTATTCGTAAATCGAAGGGCTACGTCCCTCGGCGCACACCCCTAAAAACAAAAAAGGTCTTCCCTAAAGGAAGACTTATAAAGAACTTTTGCGGTAAATTGCCGAGACTTACAGACCAAGGAAATGGTGCCGGTGACCGGACTTGAACCGGTACGGTATTGCTACCGAGGGATTTTAAGTCCCTTGTGTCTGCCATTCCACCACACCGGCAGAAAAAGTGGTGACCCGGACGAGAATCGAACTCGTGTTACCGCCGTGAAAGGGCGGTGTCTTAACCTCTTGACCACCGGGCCATATGGTAGCGGAAATAGGACTTGAACCTACGACACTTCGGGTATGAACCGAATGCTCTAGCCAACTGAGCTATTCCGCCATCTATATAACTACCGCAAAAGTAGCAATATGGATTATATTATACTTACTGCGATTTGTCAAGGCTTTTTCAAAAATATTTTAAAATAAAGAAAAAACCGCAGAGGAAAGCATCTTCTGCTCGCGTCTGCGGTTTAAAAATCAGATTAAGTTTGCAATTTTCTTCTGGATTCTTGTAGCATCCTTAACGTTAACCTTACCGTCAGCGTTATAATCTGCAAGAGCAATCTGCTCCTTGTCAAGACTCTCAAGCTTTGCAAGGTATTTCTGAATAAGTGTTGCATCGCGGATGTTTAATTTGCCGTCGCGGTTTACATCGCCCGGCATAAAATCCGACTCATCCTTAGTAGAATCAGAAGGCATATCAGGGTCTGTGGGTTTTGTCTCATCTTCGGTAGGTTCAGAAGGATTTGAAAGCTCTTCGTCCTTTGTGCTCTCGTCTTTTGTTGAAGTGCTCTCCTCATCCTCTGTGGCTGTATTTTCCTCGTCCTTTGTTGCCTCGTCAAGAGTTGCTTCGTCCTTTGTTGATACTTCATCAAATGTTGCTTCGTCAGCAGTTGAGTTATTGTCCTCAACATCGTTCTTAGAATTGTCTGTACAGGAAACAAAGAACAACGCTGCTCCCTCTTCAAAGCCATAGAAATCAAAGACCATATAGCCGTCCTTGTACTCAGCTTCTACATCTGTAACCTCATAGTCAAGGCTTACATTATATATAATATAATTTTCATCCTTAACGGGAATTTCAAAGGAAACACGCTTATGGTCATACATTCGCTCGCCGTCCTTGGCAACTGCCACAGCAAAAATATCGTTTGTTATTCCCTCGGGGGTAAGCTCGTCAACCTTGTCGAAATAAACACCCTCATCGCCACGAATAAACTTTTGAATTTCAAACTCGTGGCCTTCGGGGATTTCAAGCTTAATGCCTGTAGCCTCATCAACGGTAGAAATATACACCTGCTTGCCTACTCTTACTTCAAAGTGAGTATTAACTGTAAAGGTTGCGAAGCCTTCCTTGATTTCGTGGTATACTTCTTCAAAAATTATTGTTTCGGGGTCGTTATCCTCCAGAAAAATTCTTGCATCACGCTCTGCAGGAATGTTTACTGTTATGTCATAGGGGGTATTTTCAATTTTTTCACCGTCAAGATAAAAGTCAATCCTATATCTTTTCATAAGCTCGCCCATATAAAGGTAATCTATGGAAAAATCCAGATACTCGGGCAGTGTCACAATTACCCCAAGCTCATGGTCAGTAATGGTTTTATAGGTGACAGAACAGAATCTTATATCGTTATCAAAGGCATATTCCTCTGCAAAAGTTCCTTTACAGCCGTAAATTTTAAGGTTATCGTGACAATCAATAAACGTATCTTCACCAATATAGGTAACATTTTCGGGAATATTTATATCGGTGAGATTGTGGCAAAAGCTGAACGCCTCGCCTCCTATAATCTTTACACTGTCGGGAAGTTTTACAGCCGTAAGACTCTGACAATTGCAGAACGCATAACCTGCGATATTCACTGTACCCTCTTTTACTGTATAGTTTGTCTTATTGAATTTATCGTAATTGATATTAAGGAGAATGTTGCCCAGATACAGAACCTTTTCCTCCCAATTAAGAGGATTGTTGTAGTAAGCAGTACCCTTAAACACACCTGCTCCAAGGCGGAGGGTCTCGTCCTCAATTACTATTTCCTCAAGATTTGTACAGTCCATAAAGGCTGAGTCGCCTATCTGACGAATGTTCTCGGGAATAATGACCTTTTTAATTGTGTTACAATCACCAAACGCATAGCTGGCAATAGCATCAAACCTCATTCCTACGGCTTCCTCAGACAGGTCAATCACCTCATCCTTACCTGTGTAATCCATAACAGTAAGCCTGCCGTCAATGGTTGCATAGTAAATTCCGCCGGAAACCATACCGCTTACAGAATCAGCGTTTGCAACTACTGCTGAGGTTGCAATAAGTGTCAGTGCAAAAACAAATGCAAATATTTTCGAAAAAGTTTTCTTTGCCATATTTTATGCTCCTTCCAGTTTATTATGGTAAAGCTTAGCATATTTTTAAGCAGTTGGTCAAGAAAACACATAAACTTCGCAACCTTTGGTAAAACTTTGCACTTTTTTTGCAATGGAAAACGCCCTTGTAAAATACAAAGGCGTTTATTACTGATTTTATTGATTTTAATCCTACGGCTTTACTGTTCCGATTTCAAACCAGAAGGTGCTTCCCTCACCAACCTTGCTCACAACTCCAAAGTGGGCACCGTGCAAATCCAGAATTTCTTTTACAATAGAAAGTCCCAGACCTGTGCCAATTACTGCACGCTTATGATTTTTGTCGGCACGGTAGTATCTGTCCCAGATATGGGCAAGCTTTTCGGGCTCAATTCCTTTTCCGCTGTCGCTTATTTCAACCCTTACAGTATCGCCTGTATGCTTTTCTGTAACCTTAATTTCCTTTTTGTCGCCCGAATAATTTACTGCGTTTGAAATAAGGTTATAAATCACCTGCTCAATTCGTGATTTGTCAGCAAATACAAAAAACTCACCATCGGATTCAAAGCTAAAGCTATAGCCCTGCTGCTGAGAAAGAGTTGCAAATCTGCTTAAAATATCCGAGGTACATAAAGTTAAGGAAAACACCTTTTTCTCAATAGGCACCGCACCGCTCTGAAGCTTGGAAATATCCAGAAGGTCGCTTACCAAATTTGAGAGTCTTGTGCTTTCATCAACAATTGCATTAAGATTTTCTTCATTCATTTCTCCAGGAATATCACGCATAACCTCAGCGTAACCCTTTATCATAGTAAGGGGTGTGCGTAAATCGTGAGAAACGTTTGCTATAAGCTCTTTCCTTAAGCTTGAAGCAAGCCCCAGCTCAGCTGCCGCATAGTTAAGGGTTGCGTTGAGCTCCTCAATCTCTCTGTAGCCTTGGCTGTCAAAAGCAACCGAGTAATCCTCATGGGCTAATCTGTTTGCTTTTTCGTTAGTATCTTTAAGAGGCTTTGAAAATTTCCACGAAATCACAAGAGACATAGTAACAGATAAAAGAATAAGCAAAGCCGTAATAATAATCAGAATAAACCGCAAAGTTGTTACCGTACTTTCAATGGGAGTAATTGAGGAGTGCAGCATAATCATAAGCTCTTTGTTCCCGTTTTCTAAAACGCGTACACAGGTAAGGTTTACTCCTCTTTTATGCTCTGCCTTGGGCATCTTAAAATTATTCTCATCAAACTCGTTGGGAGGATTTTTTTCCTCCGAAAAAAGCTGTTCTCCGCCGTTTAGCTTTGTGTCGCTGTAATAGGAATAAAGCTGATGAGGTAAATAATCCTGCCTCCAATCGTTTTTTGAGCCTGAAGAATAAAGAAGATAAAATGTCATGCCCGATGTAGTGTCGTAAACCTCTATCCTCATATCATTCTGCCTGTGCATTTCATCAAGGACACTTACAATATCCTCGTCATTGATATGGTCACAAACAAAATCTGCACTTCGCTCTATACCTACAGTCTTGATTGCACGGTATAAATCGTCAAGAAATATTGTCTGCATAAACCATAAAACTGCTAATATAATTGCAGAAAAGCCCAAAAAGTAGAAAAGGAGCTTTTGCCTTAGTCTCTTCGAGGGCTTTTTAATATTATTCTGCTTCAAAGCGGTATCCCACTCCCCTCAAGGTAACAACACAGGAACTGTATTCTCCCAACGATTTTCTTAAAAGCTTGACGTGAGTATCAAGAGTACGGTCATCACCGAAAAAGTCATAGCCCCATACCTTACTGATAAGAGTTTCGCGGGTTAAAGCAATACCGCGGTTTTTGACCATATAAAAGAAAAGCTCATATTCCTTTGGTGTCATACTTGCCCGTTTGCCGTCAATGGTAACGATTCGGGCAGAAAAATCCACCACAAGTCCTTTGTAAGTAAAAATGTCTGATTCTGCTCGGCTTCCTTGGCTTCGCTTGATAACGGCGGCAACGCGCATCATAAGCTCCCGCGGAGAAAATGGCTTTACCACGTAATCGTCTATGCCAAGCTCAAAGCCGTGAATACGGTCGTATTCCTCGCCTCGTGCCGAAAGCATAATAATAGGTGTTTTCTTCTGCTTTCTGATTTCCTTGCAAGCAGAAAATCCGTCAAGCTCGGGCATCATTACGTCCATAATAATAAGGTCAAAGTCCTCATCCAAAGCCATTTCAACAGCCTGCATTCCGTCTTGTGCTTCCTTAACGGTGTAACCCTCAAAGCTTGCATATTTTTTTATAATTTCTCTTATACCGAATTCGTCATCAACAACTAAAATTCTGCTCATATTTATACCTCCCGCATTTTAGGGTTTATATACTATTAATAATACCTCTTTGTGAAAGCTTTTTGATTATAGAGTAAATTTTAGCAAAAATCTGCAAATATTTTCAACAAATCACCTGTTTTACTCCAATTTACCGCTTCTTCAAAATTAAAGCACATATCCGAAAAGCTTATTTCTTCATCCTCAACAAGCTCAACACACAAAGCGGGCTTTCTGTATCTGAAGCGAAACCAGTTTTCAAATCCGCCTGAGTAATCCTGAGCCTTTTGCGTGGGTTCAATAAGCTCAAAACCGCAGCTTTCTTCAAGGCGTTTTGCAAGCTCGTAGTCTCCCTTTACTCTGCCATTGCCTAAATCCCGCCAAAAAATGCAATTGCCCCTTGCGTGAAGCGAAATTGCCGACATAAATCTTTCTTTTTCGCAAAGCCTGATGAGGGCTTTTGCCTCAGGCTCTGAGGCAGCTTTTATGCCGCCCTGCCTCTCTTTAGGAACCCTATGAAAGCAAAAAGGGAAATTTGCGTTAAGATTAATATTATTGGAATTATTTTTGAAAAGCTCCGGCTTGAAATCATGGGGAATGTTTAAAGGTTTCTCTTTTCCCTGTGCAATTTCTACTCCGTCGGGGTTAAGCATTGGAAGAACGTACAGGGCTTTTCCTTCAAGCTCATAACTTCTATCAAGAAAATCCTTTAAGCAACGCATTACAAAGCAAGAACTGACAAACTCCCTGCCGTGAACCGAGGCAACTGCCAGTAGTTTTTTATCTCCGCTACCTATTTTAATAAGAGGAATACCTCTGCCCCTTACAGAATTACTTGCAAATGTTACGCTTACCTTTTGGCAATAAACTTCCTTTAACTCAAGCAAATCTTTTAAAAGCTCAGTATAACCATAACAATTTTTCAAAATAAAACCTCCTGCCTTAATCTATGCAGGAAGTACTATTTTATTTAAGCTGTGAAATAATTTTATCCGCGGCGTCGGCAGCAAGATACACCAAATCCGCACAAGGACGCTTTTTGTAATACTCGGGGGTTCTGGGTTCAGCGTCTGCACTGTCACCTCTGCGGTTAACACCCAGCATATCAGCACAAACAATGGTGCCTGTCTCAGATTCAAAAATATCCACAACCTTGCGGATTTCCTCGTAAACTCTTGTTTTGGCATTTGGATTGTTCAGCTCAAAACTTCCCATAGCAAGAGAAACCGCCAGAGTTGCTCCCGTTACGGCCCCGCAGGTTTCTCTCAGTCTGCCGATACCTCCGCCGAGGCCTGCGGAAAGTGTCATTGCCACGTTAAAATCAAGGCCGTAATCCTCGGCAAATGCACCAAAGGTAGCCTGTGCACAGTTATATCCCTGTAAAAATAAGGCTTTTGCTTTTTCTGCTTTTGTCATTTTAATCACTTCCGTTATATTTATCAAAAACGAAGGACAGACGCACTCATGGCGTCTGTCCTTAATTTTGCTTCAAAAATTATTTAAGAATGTTTCTCCAATCAAGGTCGCCACGCTCAAGACCGTGAATGAGCACCTCAGCTGTTGCAATGTTGGTAGCAACGGGAATATTGTGCATATCGCACTGTCTCAGAAGATTAATATCATTAGGCTCTGAAGGCTTGGGGGTTAAAGGGTCACGGAAAAACAGGAGCATATCAATCTCGTTGCAAGCGATACAAGCGGCAATCTGCTGGCCGCCGCCCTGAGCACCGCTGAGAAACGTTTTAATCTCAAGGCCTGTAGTCTCAGAAACCATTTTGCCTGTTGTGCCTGTAGCACAAAGATTGTGTCTGCTTAAAATTCCACAATACGCAATACAAAACTGTACCATCAATTCTTTTTTCTCGTCGTGTGCAATAAGTGCTATATTCATCTGTGTACCTCCGTTTTCCTCAAATTTTGGGAAATTGCAATATGAAAATCGGACGTTGTCCGAACAATATACTTTATTTTATGCCAAGAACCTTTCCGGCAATGGGGACGTTCTCGCCCTCAAGCCTTAAAGCAAGGTTCTTAAAGGTTACTGCCGATTTAGGCTGAGCTTTTCCTGCCTCACCGCGCTGAGCAATAGAGGCAATCTGCATATCCTCAGGCACAACCGCAATAAGCTGAGTCTGGCAGGCATCAATTATGTTATCCAAATCCTTGTAAACACCAAGGGCACGGAAACGCTTTAAAGAAAAGCGGTTAATAACCAGGCGTGCATCATCCTTTTTGAGCTTACTGAGCTTTAGGCGGATGTTTATGCCTCCTCTTACACTGGTAGGCTCGGGATTTACAACAATCAACGCCATATCAGCCGCAGCGGCCGCAGCATCAAAACCTGAGCCCGTGCCTGCAGGGGAATCAATAAGAACGTAGTCGTAATTATCCTTAACCGAATCAATAAGGTCTTTCATAACAGAGGGGCTTACCTCATCCTCAGCTGAAAGGGGAGCAGGCATAAGGTAAAGACCATACATATTCTGAGCTGAGTATATAGCCGCCTCCGTATCACAACCGCCGCTGGCAGCGTCAGACACATCATAGACAAGCTCGTTTTCTACCCCCAGCATAAGGTCAAGGCCACGCATTCCGCTGTCGCAGTCTACAAGAAGAACCCTTTTATTAAGTTTTACAAGCTGTACCGCCAAACCCACGGTAACTGTGGATTTTCCTGTACCTCCCTTGCCGGAGGCAAGGACTATAACTTTACTCATAAAAACATACCTCTTTTACATTTTACCACAAGTTTTTTGCCTCGACAATAAGCTTGCCTGTAAAAATTATGAGTTAATCTTTGTATAAAACTTATAAAAAACTGGACAAAAACGCAAATTTTGACTCATTCTGCTCCATTTGTTGTCTCAGCAACTTCATTTGGGAAGAAATAAGCGTTAAGCAAATCTTTTGCAACGTCCATTGCAAAGGCACCTTTTGCACCATGCTCAAGAAGTACCGCCACAGCTACCTCGGGCTTTTCAAAAGGAGCATAACAGATAAATACACAATGATCAGACCCCGAGTTTTCGGCTGTACCTGTTTTTGCGGCTATCGAAAGGGGAAAATCAAGGAACGAATAATAAGCTGTACCGTAATCGCTTGCCACAACATTACGCATGGCATTCTGAACTACTTTTAAGTTGTAGCTGTTAACGTCCAGCTTAGCAACAACCTCCGGCTTTTCGGGGTCATTTTCAAAAACCACTTTGCTTCTGTCGTAGGTTGTGATTTTGTCAATCATATGTGTGCGGTATCTTACACCATTGTTGGCAATGGTTGCACAGTAGGTTGCAAGCTGCATGGGCGTAAAGTTGTTGTCAGACTGGCCGATTGCCGCCTGAACCGTATTACCAGGTGTCCATGAAGAGCTGTCGCGGCCTGCAAGTGTGCCTTTAGACTCGCCTACCTCAACACCTGTATACTCACCGAGACCCACCTTTTCGAAGTAAAGGTACATAGTATCAATACCAAGCTGTCTGCCCAAATCTGCAAAGTAGTAGTTACAAGACTGCATCAACGCACTTGCCATATCTACACTTCCGTGATAGTACATACAGTTTACAACGTTTGAGGGATAATAGTCGTAAGTCTGTGAGCAGTAAATAGGAGTATACTCGCTGACAACGCCTTCCTCTAATGCCGCAAGTGCCACAATGGGCTTTACAACCGAACCGGGAGCAAAAGCACCCGAAAGAGCACGGTCATAAAGGGGCAAGGTTTTATCATTAAGCAAAGTAGTGTAGTAATCGCCATCAGAATATCTTGTTAAATCAAAGGTAGGATACGATGCACAGGCAAGAACTGAAAAATCCTTTACCGAAAGCATAACCGCCGCACCTGCTGTGCAATCCTCACCGTTTAATTTGTCACCCCTTAAAGCACAGGTGTCGATACCGTTTTGTCTGGCGGCAACAACGTTTTCAGCAAGGCTTTGGTTGGCAACCCTTTGAAGGCGGTTATCTATTGTAAGGTAAACTGTATCGCCGGGCTTTGCAGGCTCAACGTCAACTACACTTACCACAGTACCGTCAGAGGTTTTAGAAACGGTTTTTGTGCCCGAATGACCCTTAAGGTAATCCTCTGCGGCAAGTTCAATGCCGTATTTACCTATAATATCGTTGTAGGCATAGCCTTTTTCGGAATTTTCTTCGTATTCCTCGGCAGTAAGAGGACCCGTATTACCTAAAAGATGTGGCATCAGGGTACCGTCTACACAAACTCTGTCATAGGTGGTAACAATATCCATATACGGCTTATTCTGAGAAGTTTCCGAGATAATAGCAACGGTATCCTCGTCAAGATGCTCGGCAAAGGTATAAGGAGTTGTAGCAGAAAAACCTTCTACCTCCATATTATACCTTACGGAAATAATGTTTCGCTGTAAGGCTTTGTCCTCCATATTCTCAACGTCATAGCGTTTTGCAAAAGCCTTTATATACTCCTCTGCAGTGGAATATACGCCAAGGTCAAGAAAATCTCCTGAACGAAGACCTTCAAGCTCATACTCACTGCCTTCGGTAAAGTCATAACCGCCTGCACGCATAATAATGGGCAGGTTATCTGTCCACTTAACATCCCTGTGAGAAAGCAGGTCAAACATTTCCACAATAACGTCATTAATGTGCATATCGGAATTTATATACAGCTTATCAAGCACCACAGTATAGTTGGTGGTATTGGCGGCAATTACCTCGCCGTTTACGTCCACACTCTCGCCTCGGGTGGCGTCTGAGGTAAGCACGTAATTTGCACGTGTAGAAACTTCCTCACGATAATAGTCACCCTGAATAAGCTGCCAATCCACAAGGCGGATAGTAAACATTGTAAAGAAAACAAGCACAATTATAAGGCAGATAAAGGGTCTTGTGTATTTCTTCCAGAATGTATTCTTATTCATTTGCGCTTATCTCCTTTCTGTTCTGATATTAAAACTATCACTCATTCTTCAAGGCTGTGCAAAGAAGCTTGCCCAAGAAGTAAAGAGGCACAAAAAAAGCACCTGTATAAAGAATTCGAGAAATATAATGTCTTACAAAATATGTTCCTGCCTCAGGTACATCCGCAAGAGTTACGTAAAGCCAGAAGTGTATTAAAATCAGCAAAGCAATTGAACCAATGCCGATTATACTTGCATTAAGTAAATTTGTAACAAAAAAGTTCCTTGCACAATAACCTATGGCAAAACACAGCAAGGTTAGAATCACGGTGTAAAAACCGATTTTGCCCGAAAAGCCTATATCTGTAAGCACACCGCACACAAAACCGAAAGACATTGCAACCGTTTCGCTTTCAAACACCGCAATGGTAAGAGCTACAGGCAAAAGAATGCAAGGCTTACTGCCGAAAATTTCGGGCAGAAAACCGGGTGTACCAACAATTACGTACAATATGATTATTTCGAGGCTATAGGCAAAATAACGTAAAAAGCTACGGCGTTTTTCCATTACCAGACACCTTCTTCGTTGATTTCAGTTACAACCTCTGTTTCAGGAGCTGTGGTTGCCTCGGTAGGTAAGGTAATATCTTCAATACCGCTCTGTGAAATTTCGCCCTGACCCTCAAAGGAGGTAATAACCACAACGTCAATAACCGTACGTATATCCTCAAAAGGAGATATAACGGCATACATAGATGTGTCGTACTGGTCAAAAGCAATTTCCTTTACCTCACCTACAATAAGCCCTGCAGGGTAAATTCCGCTGATACCTGTGGTAGTAACAATATCCCCCTCTTTAAGATTGTTAAGAGCTGAAATTCGGGTCATTGTTGTAAGGTTTTTGTCGGCATAAAGCACATTGCCGCTTACAACACCGCTGTCTCGTGTTACTGTATCAATTACACCAACCTTAGCATCGGGCGATAGAATTGTTTTTACCTTGGCTGTGTATGCGTCAACCTCGTAAACCCAACCGATAATTCCGTTTTCGGTAACAACAGGATCGCCAACCGCAACGTCTGAGTTTTTGCCTTTGTCAAGGGTAAAAGAATAGAAATCGTCGTTGGGGTCACGCCTTACAACGGTTGCAGGCAGAATATCATACTGGGGATTTTCCGCCTTAAGGTCGTAGTAACGCCAGAGCCGCTCGTTTTCCTGCTTAACGTTATAATAATCCGCAAGCTGAGTTCTGAGTTCGGCAAGTTCCTCTTTAAGCTCCTTGTTTTCGTCCTCAAGTTCATCGTAATTAGGCTTTGCGGCTTCCTTTGCCGCAGCAGCAGAAACCTCTGACATAGGCAGGGTAATACCATTTACAATGGAAGAAAGGATGTTGTTTTCGGTAACAGCTCCGATTAAAAGAAGCAAAACCATAACGCCGACAAGACATATTAACTTTTTAAAGCTTTTTGAAGTTACAAGGTCTTTCATATACGTTCACCGTAAATTATAGGGACCGACTATGTGCGACGGTCCCTTAATATTTAAAAATTATTACTTTCTTCTGGACTTGTAGTACTCGTGGGGCATAGTAAGCTCAAGACGCTTGCCTGCACCGTCAACAACACAGTCAAGGGGTCTTTCGGCAATATGAACAGGCATACCTGTCTGCTGCATAATAAGCATATCCAAACCTCTCATCAATGCACCGCCGCCTGTGAGCATAATGCCGTGGTCGATAATATCGGCAGAAAGCTCAGGGGGAGTTTTCTCAAGGGTATTAATAATTGCGTCGATAATAGTTGAAAGGGGATCTGCCAAAGCATCTCTTACCTCAGCAGCTGTGATTGTTATGTTTTTGGGAAGTCCGTCCATAAGGTTACGTCCCTTAATGCACATTTCACCCTCATCCTCATAAGGATAAGCAGAGCCGATGTTGATTTTAATATCCTCAGCAGTTCTTTCGCCGATTAAAAGGTTGTACTTCTTTTTGATGTAAGACATAATTGCCTCGTCGAACTTATCGCCTGCAACACGAACAGAGCAGGAAGTAACAATATCGCCGAGAGAAATAATAGCAACCTCACTGGTTCCGCCGCCGATATCAACAACCATTGAACCTGTAGGCTCGGCAACAGGAAGACCTGCACCGATTGCAGCTGCCATTGGCTCTTCGATAAGCTCAACATCTTTACCGCCTGCTTCTCTTGCGGCATCTTCTACAGCGTTTTTCTCAACCTCAGTAATACCTGAGGGAACGCAGATAACAATTCGAGGACGTGAGAAGAAGTTTGAGCGAACAGTCTTGCGGATAAAATGCTTAAGCATGGATGCAGTAATCTGGAAGTCGGCAATAACACCGTCTTTTAGAGGTCTTACAGCAACGATTGAACCGGGTGTACGGCCAATCATTTCTTTAGCCTGAGAACCAACAGCCAGAACTGTGTCGGTGCGGATATCAACCGCAACAACAGAGGGCTCTCGAAGCACTATTCCCTTGCCCTTCATAAACACTAAGGTGTTTGCAGTACCAAGGTCAATACCAATATCTTTGGAAAAAGAAAAAGAAAACATAGTAGTTTCTCCTTTCAAAACATCTTAACTTATATATTATACCCTTTTCCTTTGGGATTTTCAACCATTATTTTACCGTTTGCCACGGTGGGCAATTCCGCCTTTGGTTAAATTCATCTTAATAGAGCCTGTAATCAACGGCGGATCTAAAATTCGTTTTTTACTCGTCTTGCTTTTACTTCCACAATTTACTAAATCACGGAGCAATAGGCGGTTACTAATCGCCCTACAAATCATATTTTTCTGCAAAGGTGCAACCCGCCGTTACTTAAAGTTTTACTCTATATTAACCTTTCCAAAGGCGAAACGCCCTGTCGTGGTTAACGACCTGTAGAACCAAATCCACCGCTTCCGCGAGTTGTATCGGAAAGCTCAGCTACCTCTTCAATCTCCATAACCGCAACGGGAGCAATCACCATCTGGGCGACACGCTCAAAAGGCTCTATTGTGTAAGCTTTATCTGAAACGTTGCAAAGTCCCACGCAAACCTCACCGCGGTAATCCGAATCCACCACACCAACACCGTTTGAAAGGCACACGCCGTGCTTTACTCCAAGGCCGCTTCTTGCGTGAATAAAGGCGGCTAAGTCTTTGCTTGGAAGCTCAATGGCAATGCCTGTGGGAATCATCAGAAGCTTTCCAGGCTCTAAGGTAACAGCTTCGTCAATACATGCGTATAAATCCATACCTGCCGAGCCGCTTGTGGCATATTTAGGCACTACTGCATTTTCTCTTACCTTCCTGATTTTAAGAATATTATTCATTTTTTGCCTCGTTCCTGCAAAATTTAACTCTTTCCTGCAAAAGCTAAATTTTGCCAATATTTATTTTATGTCGACAAAAGGGGAAAATTTCCCCCTTAGAAAATTAACTTAAGGGTAAAAATTCTGTAAAATAATTCTTACAAAAAATAAACCAATTGTTAATTATTTAACACCCCGTAAGTACAATCCGCGGGTAATTTTTGAAAAAATATGATGTTTACTTGAAAAACTGCGGATGTTTTCCACTTTTTCCACAGAGTTTTCCACAGTAAACCTCAATGTGAAAAAGTCCAGACCGCAAAAAATGTCAATTTCGTTACATAGGGATAAATAAACGGAATTAAGCACCTCGGTGCAGTTTCCGTCACATTTTAAAATGAAGTTTTCACCCATTCTATCCTGCATTTTTGTGCTACCTGTACAATTTGAACATTTAACTGATGAGTTAAGATTGGGGCAAGCCCTAATAAGCATTAAAGGAAGATACCCTGAAGCAATTATACCTCGGGGGATATTTCCGCCCAGCTCTTTTATTTGGCTTTTCGTAAGCTCAAAGCTAAGCTCTGCCGACTTAAGCCCCATCTCTTCGTAAGCCGTTAAGCTCTCGGTATTTGTAATGTTAAGGCCAAAACCGCCGTGAACTTCAAAGCCCATTTTATTTGCTAAATAAACCGCACCAATGTTAGATGCAAGCACAGCCTTTACACCAATATTATTAAGCTCTGCAAGCCTTAGTTTTATCTGATTTTCTATACCGAACATACCCCTTGGTATTTCGGCACATACGTTAAAATTACTCTTAATAAGCCTCTCATATTCCTTTACCGGTGCAAAAAGAGGCAGATAAATACGCTTTGCCTTTTTAAATTCATCCGACACGTCAGTATCGCTGAAGCGTGCCACAAATTGTTTAGCAGTATTTTGAGCCTTTGTTCCTGTTTTGTGCAACTCGAAAGGTAAGATTACCGCCTCAGGAGCTTTGCCCCTTATAGTGCTTAGTTTTTCCAAAGCTTCGCGACGCATTGCATTAAGTACAGAAGTCGGAACAATAGCTTTTTCGTCGGTGGTAAAATCAAATTTTTCTAAATAATAAGGAGTACCTCCGGTTTTGGAAAGGCTTTTCTCTGCACTTTCTTTAGTTGAGGGCGAGGATTTGGCAATTTCCGCAACTGCTTCGGAATATACTGTAACTGTGTTTTCATTATCTGAAATACAAAGCTTTGCTTTTTCTCCACATTTAAGGGTAAGTGCCATAGAAATTCCGACTGACTTACGCTCGTCCTTATAGGAATTTCGAATTTCGGAAAGTAGTTTGTTGGTGGCAGAGGTAACGTCCTCCTTCTGCCTGTAGCCAAAAAGGTTTTTATCTCTTTTTCCTTTATAATAGCCGTCGGTAAAGCCTGTTCGTGAGAAAACACTTTTTAAAGTATCTGCTGTTTTTTCAGAAACCCTGCCTTCGTCCAGACCTTCTCGGCATGCTCTAACCGCCGCCGAAACGTACTCGGGTCGTTTCATTCTGCCTTCTATTTTTGCACTTTTAATACCCATTGCTTCAAGCTCGTTAAGATACTCAACCAAGCTTGCATCTTTAAGGCTTAAGGCGTAACCGTTACCTCCCTTTAATTTAAAAGGAAGACGGCAGGGCTGAGCACACCTTCCTCGGTTTCCCGAGCGTGAGCCCAGCATTGCCGAAAAGTAGCACTGCCCCGACACACTCATACAAAGTGCACCGTGAACAAAAACCTCGAGCTCTATTTTTGTAGCATCGGCAATCTCCTTAATCTCCGCTTTTGAGAGCTCTCGGGATAAAACCACCCTCTGAAAACCTAAGTCCTCTAAAGCCTTGGCTCCTTCGGGAGTGTGCACACTAAGCTGAGTTGATGCGTGTAAAGGAAGATTCGGCATACTCTTTTTAATCAGCAATGCAAGCCCTAAGTCTTGCACGATTACCGCATCAATACCTGCTCTGTACGCCTTTTGGCAAAGAGCTAAAGCATCCCTCATTTCTTCATCAAAAATAAGGGTGTTAAGAGTAAGATATACCTTAACGTTTCGCTCTCTGCAGTAAGCACAAACATCTTTTATTTCATCAATAGTAAAGTTTTCAGCCGAAGCTCTTGCCGAAAAATCCTTAGCACCGATGTAAACAGCGTCGGCACCGCTTCTGACTGCGGCAACAACACTTTCCATACTCCCTGCGGGAGCAAGAATCTCGCATTTATTCATTGTATATTACTTCAGGTCCTTGTCAAAAATACTGAACTGATGGTAGTTTTCTTCCTTTATTTTCTCAGCGGGCTTTACAGCTTCTTTAGTATTTGAAAAGCTCTGCACGCCGTAGCGATTCTGAGGGTTTGCATAGGGTATGCCCTTATTCTGATTATTATTGCCTGCCTTATTCTGCTGTGGTTTTTGGGGAGTTGCGGCAGCAACACCCTTCTTTTCCTTTAAAGCTCTCAGCTCTTCCTTAAGCTTCTCCACTTCGGTTCTTAAAGATGCATTTTCGCTTCTCAGCTTCTCACTGTCTGCAAGGTAATCCTTAACCTGCTCACGTAAGATGTCAACACGGCTTGAAAGCTTTCTCATATCGTCGCAATAATCAAGAGCGGCAAGAATTGCACAGGCGTCGCGATTAAGTCTGGGGTTATCGTTCTGAATACCCTTAATTCTTAAATCCACCTGCTCACCTGTGGAAATAACGTATTCCTCAGTGTCCTTGGTGCGGATTGAGTATCTCTGACCTGCAACGTAAATAATAACATTTTTACTTTCCATTTAACGAACAACTCCTTGTTTGTCTGTTTATCCATAATAATTATAATACAAAAGTTCCGTGCCGTATATAAAAATATATAAATTGTAACTTTTTATAAATTATATCAAAACATAAAATTACCAGACCTGCCACGTTTTTTCCTAAATGTTGACATATCAACCGCAAGCTATTGCATAATATTTACAAATATTGTATAATGATACAAAATTGCGATTTTTGTTGCAAAAATATTTACCCCTGCGAGGAACTAATATGAAAAATTTAAAAGTAAAAGAAATTGTAGAGCAAATCAACCAAAAGCTTACCGATGTGTTTCACGTAACACCTGAGGAGGCTACAAATGAGCACTATTATAAGGCGGTTACACTTATTTGCCGTGACCTTATGAGCACGGATTACACCAACTTTACCAACAAAGCAAATAACGAAGGTAAAAAGACAGTTTACTACCTTTGTATGGAATTTTTAATGGGCCGTTCCCTTAAAAATAACCTTTCCAATATGGGGCTTGAAGAAAAAGTTGAGTCTGCCCTTAAAGAGTACGGAGTTTCTCTGGAAAAGGTTTATGATATGGAGCCTGACGCAGGTTTAGGCAACGGCGGTTTAGGCAGACTTGCCGCCTGCTTTTTAGACGGACTTGCTTCTCAGGGATATCCTGCAATGGGCTACTCCCTTAGATATGAATACGGTATTTTTAATCAAAAGCTTGTTGACGGCTGGCAAACAGAGCTTCCTGATTTCTGGCTTCCCGGCGGTAGCGTATGGCTTCATGCTCACCCGGAAAAAGCTGTTGAAATCAGCTTTAACGGCAATATGATTGAGGACTGGATTGACGGCAACCACAAGGTTGAGATTGTAAATGATACTAAGGTTTTAGCTATACCCTATGATATGCTTGTAGCAGGTAATGACGGCAAGGGCGTTTCAAGACTCAGACTCTGGGCGGCAGACAGCAAGGACTTTAATATGCAGCTTTTCAACGACGGCGAATACTTAAGAGCCGTTGAGCAAAAAGCAATGGCAGAAAGCATTACAAAAGTGCTTTACCCCGGAGATAATCACACCGAAGGTAAGAGCTTAAGACTTAATCAGCAGTATTTCCTTGTATCAGCAACAATTCAGGATATTATCAAGCGTCACTTAAGAGTTTACAAAACTTTAGATAACCTTCCTGACAAGGTTGCAATTCATATGAACGACACCCATCCCGTTTTAGCTGTTCCCGAGCTTATGAGGATTTTACTTGACGAGTGCGGCTACAGATGGGATGATGCATGGAATATTGTAAACAAAACAATCGCCTACACCAACCATACTGTTATGAAGGAAGCTTTGGAATGCTGGAGCGAAGAAATGTTTAAGTCAAAGCTTCCCAGAATTTATCAGATTGTTTGCGAGATTAACCGCAGATATTGCGAGGAACTTATTAATAAAGGCGTAGCTCAGGACAGAGTAAACCGTATGTCCATAATTTATGACGGCTACGTACGAATGGCTAACCTTGCTGTTATGGCAAGCTATAAAGTTAACGGCGTTTCTGCACTTCACAGCGATATTTTAAAGGATACGGTTTTTAGTGACTTCTATCAGGATACCCCCTGGAAGTTTACAAACGTAACCAACGGTATTGCTCACAGACGCTGGCTTTGCCAAGCAAACCCCGGACTCTCCAAGTTTATAACTGACAGAATAGGCGAAGGATTTAAGGCTGACGCCGCTGAGCTTAAGAAGCTTGAAAAGTATTTAAACGACAGAGCTTCTTTAGATGCACTTGCAGATATAAAGCGTCAGAACAAAATGAGAATGAGCGAAATCATCCGCAAAACCTCAGGCGTTACAGTTGACCCTGACTCAATTTTTGACGTTCAGGTAAAGAGACTTCACGAGTACAAGCGTCAGCTTATGAATGCTCTGCACATTCTGGCAACCTACCAGTACCTTTGCGATAATCCGTCTGCAGATTTTCAGCCCCGCACCTACATTTTCGGCGCAAAAGCAGCTCCGGGCTACTACTTTGCAAAGCAGATTATTCAGTTTATATGTAAGCTTGCGGATATTATTAACAGCGATAACCGCGTAAACGGCAAGCTTAAGGTAGTTTATCTTGAAAATTACCGTGTAACTGTTGCTGAGCAGCTTATTCCCTCAGCAGAAATCAGCGAACAGATTTCTCTGGCAGGTACAGAAGCATCAGGCACAAGCAATATGAAGTTTATGATTAACGGTGCAGTTACCCTTGGTACTCTTGACGGTGCAAATGTTGAGATTTTTGACGCCGTAGGCAGAGACAATATGGTGCTTTTCGGAATGTCTACCCCCGAGGTTAATGACGCAAAACAACGCGGCTACAATCCTCGCTATTACTACGACACCGACCCCGTAATACGCCGAGCTATCGACTGGCTGTTAAACTCCGAGTTCAGAGCTATAGGTGAAAACCTCATTAACTCTGACCCCTATATGGTACTTGCTGACTTTGCTTCTTATGCACAGGCACAGGCTCAGAGTGCACGCCTTTACACTAACCGCACATTATGGAATCAGATGTCACTCAAAAATATTGCAAACGCAGGTATTTTTGCTGCTGACCGTTCAATTAACGATTATGCAAAGGATATCTGGCATATTTCTCAGGTTAAAAGATAATTAAACTTAAAATCCCATCGGCTTATTAATTAAGCGATGGGATTTTTATTTGCTTTATATCATCTATATTAAGGTGCTTTATCTTAACTTTTAATGCTTTTGAATTTGCAATTTTAAAGTACACATTGCACCTGCCGTTTATACGCTGAAAAAAGCTTTGAGTAATTTCTGCATCCACAATATCCTCCGTCTTAAAAATTACTCTGGTAAAATTCATACCTGAAAAGTATTTTACCTCAAAAAGCCTTTTTGAAATGGTAAGAGAAGAACGGAAAAGTGCAAAAAATCTGAACAAAAACCACACCGCAAAAATGCCTGAACATACTCCTGCAGCTGCCTTTACTAAAATATTTTCTGAAAATAATATAAGCAGGAACGAGGAAAAAGCTAAGCATAAAAACGGAAGATAAGTATAGCTCCACAAGGCAGACTCTGGCGGACAAATCAATTTAGAAGTTTCTGTTTTTTTGCCGTAAATTTCTTCCTGCAAATTCTCGCAATCGGTCCTTTTTGCAGCCGAAACTATATGAAGCTTCCGCCTTGGCCTTATGTTAAGGGCAAACTCAACACTGTAAAATCCAAGTAAAAACATTAAGAGGCTTTGTCTGAATATAAGTGCTCTAACCGATTTTTCAGAAAAAACCGCCTGTGTTTTTGTAATAAGACCCTTGCTTACAGAAAAACAGGCAGAGTATTTTTGAAACCTGAGTCCGTATTCAGAAAAAAATTCGTTTGCAAAACCAATAACCCAACAAAGGAAAATTACCGAGGAAATACGGCTTAAAAGCGGAGGTAAACCTGTGAATTTTAATAGCCCTTCAAGGCTTGCCCCCTCTAAAATCAATGCTGTTTGCCTTGCTCCCATTACTATAGACGCTCTGCGGATTAAAGGAACTGCCGCCAACAAACCCGTTAAAGCATTGGAAAAAGACAGAGACATCAAAAGGCTTCTGAAAATACCCGAATATATTACTTTTTTCGGAGTATAGGGCATTAAGTCTTTTAATATTTCTGACTTATCCTTATTTCTTAGATATGCTGTAGAGTACGCATTAGAGCTTAAAATTCTCAGCCTGCATCCGCCAAAAAGTCTGAGAAAAAAACCGTTGCTGAAAACAAAACAGCATCTCTTATTTTTCAGGGTTTTTTCATTTGTTTTAAAAATTATTCCGCCTTTAATTTCTGCCACGCTTCTGCTGTGAATAAACTCTGACTTATTACACCTGATAACAGCAAAGCTTATAAGAAGTCCCAATACTAAAACGTCTGTGGAATATATGGTAAACAGCAATTGAATACCGCTTTTTGCAAATAAAATCCCCTGTAATACTGGTACAAACAGAAGAAAAGCAACGCGATAAATAAAGGCGGCTACGTAGGTTTTGGAAAATTTATATTTTTTCATTATTCTCACTAATCGACAAAATACTTTGGTATAAAAACTCTGCATCCTTGGCTGTAATCAGAGGCAAAAAACAACCGCTTCCCTCAGATAATACAAGAAGACTGCTGAGTCCCAAAAGCCTCATTACAGGGGTAGAAACGTACTTAACCGAAACTATAAATCTTAAGTTAATATGTTTTTTTCTTTTTATAATAAAACCTTTGGTTATCATAAGCTTTTGATCCATTAGCTGAGCTCTGAAAACCTTATAATGTACTGCCGACAAATAACAGAGCGTTACACATATTAAAACTGATATAAGAAAAACAAAAGGCAAAAGATTTGTTGCAAATTTTTTGCATAAAAATTTAAGCAAAAAACAAGCTACGGCAGAAATAAGAAAGCTACGGCATAGTAATAAAACAAATGCCCTTGGCAGTATTTTCAACCTTTTTTCACCTCTACTTATAAGTATAATTTATGCAGAAAATATTAAATTTATCCAAATCCTGCTTTTTGCATCTTTCTTTAAAAATATATTATATCTTTATTTTGCATATAAATTATTTTACTTTTGCAATATTATGATGTAAAATAAAAATAACAAATACAGGAGGATAAAAATGATGAAAAAATCAAATTTTAAAAAATATTTAGCTTTGTTTCTGGCAACACTTTTGATTTTAACAAGCCTTTCCATAGGCGTTGCTACTGCTGAAACAGAGGGTTTTTTCCAGTTTGAAATTGTTAACGAATATGACGCAGATTTTGAAAACGGTATTGCTGATACCTATGCTGTTATTACAAAATACAACGGCAGCGAAAGTACAGTTTCTGTTCCTTCAACAATCGGAGGTTATCCTGTTAAAGTTGTTGAATACGCCGCTTTTATGGGTAACAGTACAGTTACATCCGTAACAATTCCCGACTCGGTTGTATCAATCGGCGACAATGCCTTCGAAAACTGCGTAAACTTAACTCAGCTTAATTTGCCTGACACACTCAAAAGTATAGGTTACGGCATATTAACAGGCACGCCTATCTGCGAAAACGGTGAAAATTGGGATGGAGACCTTCTTTACATAGGCAAATATCTTTTAGATTTTGATGATTCAAGCGAAGCCGCTGACATTACTGTTAAAGAGGGCACCGAGCTTATTGCAAGTATGATTTTCAGCTTTTCCGATGTAGAATGTGTAAATCTTCCTGAAAGCCTTAAATTTATCGGTGATATGGCTTTTTCTTATTGTGAAAATATTAAATCAATAGTTTTACCAAATAATCTTGAATCTATTGGCTTCTGGGCTTTTGAAAATTGCACCGGTATTACAGAAATCAAAATTCCTTCTTCTGTAAAAAGTATTGGCGAGGGAGCTTTTACTTACTGTGAAAACCTTAAAAACGTAACGCTTCCTGATGATTTAGAAGAAATTCCTATGAGCCTTTTTGAAGGATGCGCAAGTCTTAAGAACATTAATATTCCCTCAACTGTTTGTTTTATTGAGGACTATGCTTTTTATGAATCAGGGCTTGAAACTGTAACTATTCCTAAAGGTGTAGATTACGTTGGGTCCAGTGCTTTTGCAAGATGTGAAAACTTAACCGAAATTAATATGGAAAACGGAAACCCATTATATTATTCCGTTGACGGCGTACTTTACGAAGATTTTGGCTATGGAATTTACATTACAACATATCCTGCAGGCAAAGCGGGCGAAAGCTTTACAGTTCCTTCTGACGTAAGAAATCTTTCGCTGGACGCATTTAACGGTGTTAAGAATCTTAAAACTGTTGTGCTTAACGATTTTATTTCTGATGTAAAGCTATATTACGCCGACAGCTTAGAGAAAATTGAAGTTCCTGAAACCAGCCAGTATTTATATGATGTTGACGGTGTTGTGTTTGACTTATTGGGTAAGCTTTTGTATTATCCCGCCGGCAAAAAAGATGCTGAGTATACAGTTCCCAACAAAGCCTATAGCATTGATGAGTGTGCTTTCCTCTGCAACCCTTATATTGAAAAGCTCACCATAGGAGAAGACCGTGAGTTTACACTTAACTTCTATTCCATCTTAGATTGCAAAAATCTTAAGGTAATTAACCTGCCTTCTACACTTAAAATGAAAGATTCAATTATAATCGGTGGCTGCGATAGTCTTCACATTATTAACTTTAATGGCACAAAGTCACAATGGGATGCTTTTAAATGTGAGCCTTACTCAAACTCTCCTGAAGGACTTTACCTTAACTGCACCGACGGAACCTTTGAGCTTATAGCTCCCTATGAAGAAGAAACTGATTTTACCGATAATACCGAGCCTGCAAAGCCAACTGAGCCCGGTGAGTCTGTTCCGGATGCAACCGTAAATACAGAGCCCGCCGAACCCACTGCTACAACACCTAATGAGAGCACAACAACAGAGCCTACAGAGAATAAGCCCTCTGAAGACACTACAAAGCCCGAGGCTGAGTTTGAGCTTGGTGACGTAAATATGGATAAAAAACTTAACATCCGCGACGCCACAGCTATTCAGAAGCACCTTGCAAAAATTTCAACATTAAGCGAAGATGCGGTTTCTCTTGCTGACTATACAAAGGACGGCAAGGTTAACATCAAAGACGCTACAACAATCCAGAAAAAGATTGCAGGTCTTATTTAATTAAACATTTATAATAGTAAAAAGCTCCCGATTATATTTATCGGGAGCTTTATTAATTTACTTATTATTAATTTTTTTATTATTCTTCAGTTGTTTCGTCAACCTCAGGCTCTGCGTTATCTGCATCGCTGGTGTCGGAAACCTCTGTAATTATCTCGGCGCTTTCCTCATGGGGAGCACTTACTACAGCAACTACCTTGTTACCCTCTTTAATCCTCATAACGGTAACACCCTTAGAAGGTCTTGCACAAACGCGTACGCTTTCGGCGGCAATTCGGATAATAACGCCGTCGGCATTAACCATAATGATATCTTCATCAAGATTAATTGTGCGTACTGCAGCAACGTCGCCGTATTTTGCGGTGTGGTAGTTTGTAATACCCTTACCGCCTCTGGACTGGAGTCTGTAATTTTCAGCAGGAGAAATTCTGCCATAGCCTGTTTCGGAAACTGTAAGCACAAGCGCATCATCACCAACAAGTGTAAGGCTTACAACCTCGTCATCCTCTTTAAGCTTAAGTGCCTTAACGCCACGAGCCTGTCTGCCCATAGGACGAACATCACTTTCATTAAAGCGGATAGACATACCCTTGCGGGTTGCAATCATAAGCTGGCCTGAACCGTCTGTTACCTGAACACCAACCAAGGAATCGCCCTCATTAAGGTCAAGAGCAATAAGTCCGCCCTTGCGGTTTGTATCATAAGCACTTAAAAGAATACGCTTGATAATACCAAATTTTGTAACCATATTAAGGTAAAGGTCCTCAGCAAATTCGGGAATACGCACCATTGCAGTAATTTTTTCATCACCGCCGATGGGCAGTAAGTTTGCAATGTTAATACCCTTTGACTGACGGCTTCCCTCGGGAATTTCGTAGCACTTTAGGCGGTAAACTCTGCCAGTGTTTGAGAAGAAGAGAATATAGTCGTGGCTTCCTGTGGTAAACATCTCAGAAGCAAAATCCTCTTCACGTCTTGCCATACCGCTTACGCCACGGCCTCCGCGGTTCTGAAGTTTATAAGTGTCAACAGTCTGACGCTTAATGTAACCGTAACGAGTGTAAGTAACAACACACTCTTCCTTGGGAATAAGGTCTTCAATATCAACCTCGCCGCTGATAGCACAAATTTCTGTGCGTCTGGGGTCATCGTACTTGTTGCGGATAGCAATTGCCTCTTCCTTAATAATTGTAAGTCTTCTTTGTTCGCTTCCTAAAATATCAATAAAGTCGGCAATCTTAAGCTTAAGCTCTGCAATTTCGTTTTCAATCTTCTCTCGCTCCAAGCCTGTGAGCTGACGCAAACGCATCTGAACAATTGCCTGAGCCTGAATATCTGTAAGACCGTATTTTTCCATAAGATTTTTAACAGCATCGGCGGTGTCTTTACTTGCCTTGATAATAGCAATCATATCGTCGATATTGTCAAGGGCAATCTTTAAGCCCTCTAAAATATGCATTCGCTCCTGAGCCTTTTTAAGGTCATATTGGGTTCTTCTTGTAATAACCTCAACCTGAAAGTCGATGTAATGCTGTAAAACTTCCTTAAGAGTAAGAGTTTTAGGCTCGCCACCAACAATAGCAAGCATAATAACACCAAAAGTAGACTGCAGGGCAGTATAAGTGAAAAGCTGATTTAAAACAACCTGAGGAGAAGCGTCACGCTTAACATCAATTTCGATGTGCATACCGTTTCTGTCAGAGTGGTCTTCAATATTTGATATACCCTCAATCCTCTTATTGTTAACAAGGTCAGCAATATTTGAAATAAGCCTTGCCTTGTTAACCTGATAGGGAAGCTCTGTAACAATAATCTTGAAACGGTTATTCTTAGCCTCAACAATTTCTGTTTTAGCTCTTACAATAATCTTACCCTTACCTGTAGCATAAGCAGCTCTTATGCCGCTTCTGCCCATAATGATACCGCCTGTAGGAAAATCAGGGCCGGGTAAAACTTCCATAAGCTCATGTACCTCAACATCAGGGTTATCAATAAGCAAGCACATTGCATCAATAGTTTCGCCAAGATTATGAGGAGGAATGTTGGTTGTCATACCAACGGCAATACCGCCTGAACCGTTTACAAGGAGATTAGGAAATCTTGAGGGAAGAACTGTAGGCTCTTCAAGTCTGTCATCAAAGTTAGGCTGAAAATCTACGGTATCCTTATCAATATCAGCAAGCATTTCCGTGGAAATTTTGCTCATTCTGGACTCTGTATATCGGTAAGCTGCAGGTGGGTCGCCGTCGATAGAACCAAAGTTACCGTGGCCGTCCACCAGCATATATCTTAATGAAAAGTCCTGAGCAAGTCTAACCATTGCATCGTAAACCGATGCATCGCCGTGGGGATGGTATCTACCAAGAACCGAACCTACTGTATCTGCACACTTACGGTATGCTTTGTCAGGAGCAAGTCCGTTTTCATACATTGTATAAAGAATTCGGCGGTGAACAGGTTTTAAACCGTCGCGAACATCAGGTAAAGCACGGGACACAATAACCGACATTGAATAGTCAAGGAATGACTGACGCATTTCACGGTTAACATCTACGTTTATAAGTCTGCCGCCGCTTTCTGTTTCTTCTACAACTTCTCCGTTATTCATATAAATTTCGTTATCCATCTTAAATCACACTCCCATTCATTAAACGTCAAGATTCTGAACAAACTTAGCGTTAGTTTCAATAAATTCACGTCTGGGCTCAACCTTGTCACCCATAAGTATAGAGAAGGTTTCGTCCGCTTCTACAATATCGTTAAGCTCAATTCTGAGCATTGTTCTTGTTTCAGGATTCATTGTAGTTTCCCAAAGCTGGTCAGAGTCCATCTCACCAAGACCTTTATATCGCTGAACGTCAGTTTTACCATCAATCGTTGCTAAAATCTGGTCTCTTTCCATATCGGAATAAGCGTATTTATGCTCTTTGCCCTTAGTAATTCTGTAAAGAGGGGGCTGAGCAATATATACATGACCTTCTTCAATAAGAGGACGCATATATCTGTAGAAGAAAGTTAAAAGAAGAGTACGAATGTGCTGTCCGTCAACGTCAGCATCAGCCATAATAATAACTTTGCCGTACCTGAGCTTAGAAAGGTCGCATTCCTCACCAATACCGCAACCTAAAGCAGTAATAACGGGATTTAACTTATCATTTCCGTAAATAGACTCGGCTCTTGCTTTTTCTACATTAAGCATCTTACCCCAAAGAGGAAGAATTGCCTGATAACGTCTGTCACGTCCGCCCTTGGCAGAACCGCCCGCAGAGTCACCCTCTACGATGTAAATTTCGGTTTCTGTCATATCTTTACTCTGGCAATCGGCAAGCTTACCGGGAAGCTTTGCACCTTCCAAAGCACTTTTTCTTCTTACAGAATCCCTTGCTTTTCTGGCAGCTTCTCTTGCCTTAGCAGAAGCAATTGCTTTTTCAAAAATAGCCTTGGCAATCTTGGGATTTTCCTCAAGGAAAATCATAACCTTTTCATTAAGCATTTTCTCAATCAGAGAACGAACCTCAGTGTTGCCAAGCTTTGCTTTGGTCTGACCTTCAAATTGAGCTTCCTTTACCTTAACGCTGATAACAGCAGTTAAGCCTTCGCGAATATCTTCGCCCGAAAGGTTCTGGTCACTTTCTTTAAGCTTATTAAATTTTCTTGCGTATTCATTCATAACTCTGGTAAGACCGCGTTTAAAACCGTCTTCGTGGGTGCCGCCGTCGGTGGTATGAATGTTATTTGCAAAAGAAAGAATCAGCTCGTTGTAGCTGTCGTTATACTGCATTGCAACTTCAACAGATGCGGTATCTTCAGCATTAGAAGTAGCAAAATAAATAATATCTTCGTGAATAGGCTCAACAGCCTTTTTCTTGTTAAGATATTCTACGTAACTCTTAATACCGCCCTCATATTTAAAGTTTTTTACTTTAATTTCATCAGGATTTCTTTCATCTGTAAGCTCAATATGAATACCGCCGTTAAGGAAAGCCTGCTCGCGAAGGCGAGTTTCCAGAACTTTAAACTCATACTCTGTGGTTTCCTGAAAAATTTCGGCATCAGCCTTGAAAATAACCTCTGTGCCTGTTTTTGTTGTAGCCTCGCCTTTTTTGAGGGGGCACATCTCGTGACCACGTTCAAAACGCTGGAAGTATTCATTTTCACCGTTGCATACTCTTACCTCAAGCCATTCAGAAAGTGCGTTAACAACAGATGCACCAACACCATGAAGGCCGCCGCTTACCTTATAGCTTCCGCCGCCAAACTTACCACCGGCATGAAGCACAGTGAAAACAACAGTAACGGCAGAAAGACCTGTTTTTGCATTAATACCAACAGGAATACCACGGCCGTTGTCGCGAACTCTTATAATATCGCCGGGCAAAATGGTTACCTCGATTTTTGAGCAGTAACCTGCCAGAGCTTCGTCAATGGCGTTATCTACAATTTCATATACAAGGTGATGAAGACCTCTGGGACCTGTGGAGCCGATGTACATACCCGGTCTTTTTCTTACGGCTTCAAGACCTTCAAGAACCTGTATTTCGTCAGCGGTATATTCCTTTTCTACTTTTGTATTTTCAATGCCTGTCTTTTCGATATCCATATTTAAAATATCCTCCATTCGTTAAGACCTGTATAAATAAAACTGATTAAAACTTTCTGTTGGCAGAATAATTTTTATCCTGATTATTCTTATCTATATTTTTAGCTTGTTCGCTAAGCTCACGCTTTTGTCTTTCCTGCTCGCGAAGCACCTTTACTCTGTAAAGTTCCTGAGGCTCCTCTATTACATGAGGCTTAACTCTTTCTACTTTTTTAAGAGGAGCATCGCTTCTTCCTGATGCCGACTTTACATAATTTTCAGGGTTAATTTGTGTTACTGTTTCTTTTAAATTAAAATTTCTTGTGTCGCTGATTTTTCCTGAGTTTGACGAAATATCCTGAAAATCAAAATCATCTGCAACCTTTGTATTACCTACTTTAGGAATTACTCTTGTAGAACCTGAGGCAGGTGAAAACTCATTTTCTGCAGGAGGCAGAAAATCCGTATCAAGGTCAATATGTTCTGAAGTCATACCTGCATATTTTTTCTGCATCTGATAATTTACAAAAATTGGAGAGATAAAGAAAAATGCAAGATAAGGTAAAATTTCCCAGAATATCCATTTAAAGGTTTTAAATTTTCCAAAAAATAATGCTACCATAACTGCATGGCTTCCGTCGGCGTTATATTCGTGCTGAACTACTGTACCAAAAGTAAAATAAAAAAGCAGAATAAGCACAGAAATAATTGCCGTTATTGCAAAAAGCATCCAGATTTTTTTATTCTGTACAATGTTAGAAGGCTTTTTACAGTTTTTACATAAATGCTCGCCTTCGCCTTTTTCCATTAGCCTTGTACCATATGTAATTTTTCTTCCGCAATAAGGACATTTTGCTTTCATATTAACCCTCCTATAAAAGGTATTGATTGCTTTCAGCTCGCTTCATTAAGGTTGAGCTTGAAAGCTGACTTATATATACGGTGGTTTTGCCACCATTTTCTACAATAACAAAGGACTTTGGAAGCTCCATAGAAACGTTGACAACCTGTCCATTTTTTGTGGCATTAGCTAAGAAATCCCTTGTTTTGTGAGAAACTGTAGAAGTATCAAGGTCACAGATTGCCACAATATCTTTGGTATTTACAACAGTATCCTGTCCTAAATGAAGAAGCATCAGTATATTACTCCTTCCTTAATTTCAAAAAGCTTTGCATCTTTAAGCCTTTTGCTTTCTATAGGCTCACAGCAGGTTATAAAAACCTGATTTTCTTCAGTATTTTTAAGTAAAAAATCCTGCCTTTTTAAATCAAGCTCACTCATAACATCATCTAAAAGAACCACGGGAGGCTCTTCGAAAGCTTCGCTCATAAGCCTTGCTTCTGAAAGTTTAAGAGAAAGCACAATGCTTCTTTGTTGCCCCTGAGAACCAAAACGCCTTGCACTTTTATTATTAATAAAAAATTCAAGGTCATCTCTGTGGGGACCTGCATTGGTAACACCAAGGCAAATATCCTCTCGCCTTACTCTCTTAAATTCTTTTTTCAGCAAACACTCAATCTCACATTTATTAAAGTTTTTTTCTTCTTTCAAAACACTTGATGTGTACTTAATATCCAAATCTTCACTGCCTGAGGAAATACCTTTATGAAGCTCTTTGGCACTTACTTTAAGCTTCTCTAAAAATTCCAGCCTTTTTAAAATAATATCAGCACCTAAATCAATAAGAACGTCATCCCATATCTCTAAAGTATCTTTAAGCTCTTTATGCTTATTAATTTCTTTCAAAAGGGCGTTTCTCTGCTGAAGAGTCTGGTTATATTTACTGAGCCTTACTGCATAGCGTAAATCCTGCTGACAAATTGAGCCGTCTATAAACTTACGCCTTAAGGAAGGGCCGTTTTTAATTAACGTAAGATGCTCAGGCGAAAAAACCACAGCAGAAAAATGCTGAGAAAGATATGCCGCAGAGCTTTTCTTTACATTATTTATTATTACCTCTTTTTTAGAGCTTTGATACAGTATCTCTGCCTTTTGCTCTCTTTTGCCTGCAAAAAATTCCAAATAAAGCCGAGCATTATTTTCGCCGAATTTTATAAGTTCATTTTCCTTTGCACCGCGAAAAGAATGTCCTCCCGAAAAAAGCCATACAGCTTCAAGTAAATTTGTTTTACCCTGAGCATTATTACCGTAAATTACATTTACTTTCTCAGAAGGCTCTATTCTGTTGTCAGTAAGATTTCTGTAATTTACAAACTCAAGGGCGTTTACTTTCAATCAGAGTCCACCTCTATTAATAAATCCTCAATCTGAGCTTTATCACCTTTACGCATTTTTTTACCGCGCATGGTACAAACCTCATCGTTTACCAAAACTCTGCCATCCTGAATTAAAAACTTGGCGGCTCCGCCTGTATCTACAGCACCTGCGAATTTCAGCAAATTATCAAGACGGATAAATTCTGTATCTATTTTAATAATCTCAGTTCTCATCGTTAATCCTCATAGGTACTACTAAGAATGTAAAGCTGTCGCCATCAACAGGACTTACAATCATGGGAGTAAGGCTGCCGTTTAAAATAAGCATAACCTCGTCACACTCGCTGTTTTTAAGTGCATCTAAAAGATAGCGGTTGTTAAAACCGATTTCTACTTCACTGCCTACTGTGCCAACCTGTAAAGAGTCTGAAGCACGGCCCACAGAAGTTTTGCAGGAAAGCTTTATTTCATCCTTGCCGATTGAGCACTTTACGGGAGATTGAATTCTTTCACTTGTAAGTAAGCTCATACGCTCAACAGCACTTATAAGTTTTCTTGTATTAATTCTTACCTCTGTATTTTTATCCTTAGGAATAGTTGTAGCATAATCAAGGAAAGTACCTTCAATAAGACGGGAAATAACAGAATACGTACCTACGTTAAAGAGCACGTGACGCTGGCCGACGATAATATTGATTTTTTCCTCGTCCGAATCAATAAGCTTTAAAATTTCCATCTGAATCTTTCCGGGAACAATAAACTGAGTATCACGCTGAGCCTCAATATTTTCTTTTCTTATTGCCATTCTATAGCCGTCAATAGCAACAACACGTAAAACATTATCTTTAATTTCATAAAGTGAACCTGTATAAATAGGCTTTGCCATGTTGTCAGAAACTGCGTAAATTGTCTGACGAATCATATTTTTAAGTACGCCTGCTTCAATTGAAATTTCGTCTGTACTTTCAAATGTAGGAATATCAGGGTATTCCATAGATGACATACCGATAATCTGGTAGTCTGCATTACCTGAATTAATATAGAAAATGTAACGTTCGTCACTTTCGAAACTTGCAATTTCTTCAGGAAGCTTTCTTACAATATCAGAGAAAAGCTTTGCACCTACTACAATTTCGCCTTGCTCTGTAATTGTTGCATCTATTGTAGTTGTAATACCAATCTCAAGGTCATAGCCTGTTAAGGTAAGTTTGTTGTCGTAGGCTTTTATTAGAATACCTTCCAAAGCAGGTAAAGTAGCTTTTGTAGAAACTGCACGCTGAACGTTCATAAGTGCTTCTGAAAGCTCAGAGCGGATACAAGTAAATTTCATTTGAAAAATCCTTTCTTGTAGTAGTATTAGTAGATTTGAATTGATTTGATTATTATAAAAATAGTAGTAGTAGTAGGGGACGTGAATTTGTGAATTACTTTAAAATTTCCAGAATTCATCTGCATTTGCGTCTCCTTGCGATTATGTTGATAATCCAAAATTTATTAACATAAATTTTTTACCAGATTTTAGCAGTGAGAATATGTTGAAATCTGTGATGTTAATGTGTGTGGAAATGTGAGTTAGCCACTCACAGGGCGATTCGCCTTTGGAAAAGTTAACGGTTGAAGTTAACTTTCATAAACGGCGTGTCGGTTTATTAGAATAACAAAAACACACATTAATAATTTTAAGAGAATAATATATCTTAATTTGATGTAATTAATTTATATTAAAGAGATTATTTTTTAGAGCGTTTATAGTTTTGTATAATATAACTATCCGCCGTTAATTAAACTTTATCTCTAAATTAACCTGTCAAAAGGCGAATTGCCCACCGTGGCTAACGGTCACCTCGGATGTTTTTCATAATATCCTGAACGGTTTCTTTAAGCTTTGAGTCTGTCTGCATTTTCTTTTCCATCTGCTGAACTGTATAAACGATGGTTGAGTAATGCTTACCTCCGAATTTTTCGCCTATCTGCTCCATAGTGTAGGTTGTAAGCTCACGGGAAATATAAATAGCAATATGTCTGGGGTGATTGATTGAGGCTTTACGGCTTTTCTGAGATGTAATATCATCGGGAGTAACGCCGAAGGTACGTGCAACCTCTTCAACGATTTTCTCAATGGTATGCTCAGGAGAAACATTGTTATTGAGAATATCTGAAATAACTTCAGAAACAATCAGAATTGTAGGTTTTTCGTTGTTAAGCATATATCTTGCCTTAAGTTTTTTAACAGTACCTTCAAGCTGGCGAATATTGTTTTTAAGCTTTTGAGCAATGAACTCAGCAACTTCATTTGACATTGGTAAATCAAGATGCTCAGCTTTACGCTTGATAATAGCAATTCTTGTTTCCATATCAGGTGGCTGAACGTCGGCTAAAAGTCCCCACTCAAAACGGGAGCGAAGTCTTTCTTCGAGAACGTTTATATCCTTTGGAGGACGGTCAGACGTAAGTACAATCTGTTTTTTACCTTCAAAAAGTGTGTTAAAGGTGTGGAAAAATTCTTCCTGAGTTGCTTCCTTACCGCCGATAAACTGAACGTCGTCCACTAAAAGTACATCGGCTTGTCTATACTTATGGCGAAATTCCATAGTTGTGTTTTGTCTGATTGACTCAATAAGCTCATTGGCAAAGTCGTCGCCTTTAACGTAGATAATCTTCATATCGGGACTTGCTTTTTTAATGTCGTTACCGATTGCATAAAGAAGATGAGTTTTACCAAGTCCTGAATTTCCGTATAAAAACAAGGGGTTGTATGCACCTGCAGGGTTTGCGGCAACAGCTAAAGAAGCCGCATGTGCAAATTTATTTGAAGAACCTACAATGAAATTATCAAAAGTGTATTCGTAATCTGAATTTACTACCTCAATACCTGTTTCTTCTTCTTCTTTTTTCTGCTCTTCTTCAGTTACAAAACAAAGCTCAAAGGTAGAGCTGAAAACAGCCTCGAAAGCTTCGTCAAGCAAAGACATATAGTTTCTAAGTAAGGTTTGACGGTGAAAGTCGTTTGGAACTAAAAGTACAACCTTACCCTCGTTATAATCAAGAGTTACAGGCTTTACTCGTGCAATCCATGTTTTATATGCTATATCGGTAATTTTTGTTCTGCAATATTCGCTTACAATAAGCCAAGCGTCCTTAAAAGAATCCATATTTTACGTCCTCCTTTACTATACTTAACAGTTCTTTTTTCTCAAAATCAGCCTACTACGGCATAATAAAAATTACTCTATAATTTTAGCAAATTTTTAAAGTTAAATCAATAGTTTTTTCCATTATTATGTAAATATAACAATTATAAATATATATTATATATACGCGTGTATGTTATGCTGTAAAAATATTTTAAGAAAATTCAGAGAAAAACAGATAATTTGTGCTTACAAAAAATAGAAATACAACATCTTGTATAGCCTGAAAACCTTTATTCTAAAGCCAAAAATTTTTGTTGACTTTATGAAAGACTTTAGATATAATGTTACATTGCAAGGTTATGTTGTGAAAGGAGGATTAATATGCTGAGAACATATCAACCCAAAAAGCTTCACAGAAAGAAGGAGCACGGCTTCAGAAAGAGAATGTCCGACAAAAACGGTCGTAAGGTTCTTGCTCGCAGAAGAGCAAAGGGCAGAAAGAGACTTTCTTACTAATTTGAAAGGCCACCGTTTAACTGTGGTCTTTCTTTAGTTTTTTTACTTTAATGGTGCGTACCACCACTACTACTACTTAATGATACGCATTTCTTTTTTTTCTAAGGTGGTTAATATGAGTGAGATAATCACTTTATGTGATGCTTGGGCTTTCAGACGAGCTTACAGAAATGGAAAAAGCTTTGTCTCGCCCGAGCTTGTCACCTATGTCATAAAAAATAAACAAAATAACCTGCGTATCGGTATAACCACCGGCAAGAAAATCGGCAAGGCAGTTTTGCGCAGCCGTGCCAGACGGGTCATCAGAGCAGCATTCAGAGAAGTTATTAAAAGCTCAGAGTTTCAGAAAACCGGCTTTGATATAATTTTTGTTGCAAGAGGTAAAACCCCTTACGTTAAGAGCACTTATCTTTTTAAGGTAATGAAAAAACAGCTTATTCAAAGCGGTATTATAAATAAATGAAAAAGCTCTTTATTAAAATGATTCGTTTTTATCAGACGCATATTTCGGTTCACACACCGCCTATGTGTAAATATTATCCTACGTGCTCTCAATATGCTCTTGAAGCTATTGAGAATTTTGGTGCATTCAAAGGTTTTTTTATGGCGTTGTGGAGGTTTTTGCGGTGCAATCCCTTTTCTAAAGGCGGGTATGACCCTGTTCCGCAAAAGAAAAAGTGATTAGTTTTTTTAAGGAAGGTTAACCTATGACAGGTCTTTTCGGATTTTTAGGCGGTATTTTCGGCTGGGTACTTTACGGTGCATACTGGCTGGTACATAATTATGGCCTTGCTATTTTAATCTTTACTATATTTACAAAGCTTATTTTCTTCCCTTCTACTATAAAACAGCAGAAAAGCATGGCAAGTAATGCCAGACTTTCGGGACAGATGCAGGCTCTTCGTGAGAAATACGGCAATAACCGTGAAAAGCTCAATGAAGAAACCCAGAAGCTTTATGAAAAAGAAGGAGTAAGTCCTTATAGCGGCTGTCTTTCTTCTATTCTTCCTATGTTCCTGTTATTAGGTGTTTTTTACGCAGTTGCTTATCCCCTTACAAATACGTTGCATATTGATGCCAATATGGTTCAAAATGCAAGTAAGGCTTTAACTGCAATTCCCGGCTTGAATCTTTCTGCTTCACAGCAGTATGGAGGTCAGGTTGACGTACTTATGTATTTTAATGCCTTCCCAAGTGTACAAAACTGTTTCTCACCTGATATGATAGAGAAAATCAGTGAATTCAGTAATTCATTCAATCTTTGCGGTTTAAATCTTTTAGTCAGCCCCTCTCAGCTTGGTTTTTCATGGTATTTGATTATACCTTTCCTGTGCTTTGCAACTTCTGTAGCTTCTCAGGTTGTTATGCAGAAAATGAATGGCACAGCTCAGGCTCAGCAGGGTTGTATGAAGCTTATGATTTACGGTCTTCCCCTTTTCTCTGCTTATATCGCATATACTGTTCCTGCGGCGGTTGGTTTTTATTGGATTTGTTCCACCGCAATTAGTTTTGTTCAGTCAATTATTGTACACAAGTATTTTGGCCCCGATATGATGATTGCAAGGGGCGAAGCTGCCAGAGTTGCTCTGCTTGAACAGCAGGAAAGCTTGGTAAAATAAATATAGAAAACAAGCGGTATACTTTAGATATACTTTAAGGAGAAAAAATGATTAAAGAAGCTATCGGCGTAGGTAACGACGAGGTTCAGGCATTAGAAGATGCCTGCAGACAGCTCGGCGTAGAAACCTACGAGGTTGAATTTGAGACTTTGCAGCGTGCTGAAAAAGGCGTGTTAGGTCTTTTTGGCAAAAAGCAGGCAAAGGTAAGAGCATTTATTAAAACAGGCCCTGCTGATACTGCAGCTCAGTTTGTTAAGGATGTTCTTAATGCTATGGATATTACCTCTGTTGAGGTTAAGGTTACCGAAGAGGAGCAGGGTGCTGTAATCGACCTTGAGGGCGAGGAAGTTGGCTCTATCATCGGCAGACGCGGCGAAACACTTGATGCTTTACAGTATCTTACCGGTTTAGTTGCAAATCACGTTGATAATTCTTATTACAAGATTACAATCAACACAGGCAACTACCGTGAAAAGAGAGAAAAAACACTTGAGATTTTAGGCAGAAAGCTTGCTTTCAAGGCTGTTAAAACAGGTATGAAAACATCCCTTGAGCCTATGAATCCTTATGAGAGAAGAGTAATTCATACAGCTGTTCAGAAAGTAAACGGTGCAACATCTTGGAGCGAAGGCGAAAACCTTCAGCGTCATGTTGTTATCGGTCCTGACGGCAACGTAAAACCCAGAAATGACAAGTACCGCGGTAAAGGTAATAACCGTGGCGGCAGAGGCAGATATAATCAGAAGCCTAAGTATACTGCTGAAAAGTCTGACCGTGCTCCTATTAACGAGGGCGAGGGTATGGGTCTTTACGGCAGAATTGATAAATAAAATACCGACGAGTTTTAACCCGTCGAATTAAAAGACGGCTATCAGCCGTCTTTTGTTTTTCAGGTGATAAATATGAATGAAACCACGATTGCCGCCATAAGTACCGCTCAGGGAGCAGGCGGAATAGGAATAATAAGAATATCCGGAAATAAAGCTATAGAAATTGCAGATAAGGTTTTTGTTTCTTTTTCAGGAAGTAAGCTTTCTGATTTAGAGGGTTACAGAGCCGCTTATGGTAATATTGTTTTTGAAAATGAAACTTTAGATGAATGTGTAGCTTTAGTTTTCCGTGCTCCTAAAAGCTTTACAGGTGAAAATGTTGTTGAGCTTTGTTGTCACGGCGGAAATCTTGTTACAAAACTTGTGCTTCGTGCGGTATTAAGCTCAGGTGCAGAGCCCGCTCAGGCAGGTGAGTTTACCCGCAGAGCTTTTTTAAACGGAAAGATGAACCTTTCAGAGGCAGAAAGTATAATGAACCTTATTTCAGCCCAGAGCAAAAGTGCTCTTAAAGCAGCAAATGAAGTACGTCAGGGTGCTGTAAGTAAGAAAATTTATGCTCTTTGTGAAAAATTGGAGCTTACTGCCGCCCATTTAAGTGCATGGGCGGATTTTCCTGAGGAAGATATTCCTGAAGTTAACGACGAAAATCTCAGATTTACTTTAACTGAAAGCTATAAAGAGCTTTATGAACTTATTAAGAATTACGATGCAGGAAAGGCAATTACTCAGGGTGTGCCTACTGCTATTTTAGGAAAGCCTAATGTAGGAAAGTCTACGCTTATGAATTTACTTTCGGGCTTTGATAAGAGCATAGTTACCGACATTCCCGGCACTACCCGAGATGTTGTGGAAGAAACAGTCGTGCTTGGTGATATTATCTTAAGGCTTTCTGACACCGCAGGAATCAGAGAAACCGACAATGTGGTTGAAAAAATCGGTGTTGACAGAGCTAAAGAAAAAATTGAGCAGAGTCAGCTTCTTTTGGTTGTGTTTGATTCAAGTATTCCTCTGGATGACGAGGACAAGATGATTATAGACGAAATTAAAGATACCTCTGCAATTGCTGTTATTAATAAAAGCGATTTGGAAAGTAAGATTGACATAGAATATATAAACTCAAAGTTCGAGCATATTGTGTTTATAAGTGCAAAGCAGGGTTCAGGAAAAGAGGAGCTTGTGTCTGCCGTTAGCAAAGTTACGGGAACTGAGAACTTTTCAGCTTCTGCAGTTCTTCTTGCAGGCGAAAGACAGCGTAATGCCGCTGAAGAAGCCCTCTCAAGTATTAATTCGGCTATTGAAGCTATGGATATGGGATTTTCGCTTGATGCTGTTACTATAGATTTGGAAAATGCCCTTACTAAGCTTTATGAATTAATTGGTAAAAATGTTTCTGAAGAAATTGTAGATAAAGTTTTCCACAACTTCTGTGTAGGAAAATAAGATTAGGATTTGATACAATGAATTATATTGCAGGAAAATACGACGTTGCAGTTATTGGTGCAGGCCATGCAGGAATAGAGGCGGCTTTTGCGGCTTCACGGCTTGGAGTTAAAACTGCTATCTTCACAATTAATATGGACGCTGTAGGTAATTGCCCTTGCAACCCTTCTATAGGCGGAACTGCAAAGGGTCATCTTGTTCGTGAGATTGATGCCTTAGGCGGTGAAATGGGCAAAACTGCTGATTCGGCACTTCTTCAGATGCGTATGCTCAATTTAGGTAAAGGCCCTGCAGTTCATTCTCTTCGTGCTCAGATTGACAGAAGAAAGTATCAGGATATTATGAAGCATAAGCTTGAGCTTCAGAAAAATCTTGAGCTTCGTCAGGCTGAGATTGTTAAGATTGAAAAAACTGAAGACGGCTTTATTCTGGAAAGCCGTACCCATGCTCAGTATATTACAAAAAAAGTTATCATAGCCACAGGCACATATTTGGGCGGAAAAATATTTATCGGCGATGTTTCTTATGAGGGTGGCCCTGACGGTATGTTTGCCGCAACAGAACTTACAAAAAGTCTTGTAGAACTTGGCTTGCCCTTAAGAAGATTCAAAACTGGCACCCCTGCAAGAGTTCTTAAGAGCAGTATTGATTTTACCGACCTTGAAGCTCAGCATGGTGACGAGCCTCCTCAGCACTTTTCTTTTGAAACAGAGGGTGAGCTCCAAAATAAAGTTGTTTGCCATATAAGCTGGACCAACGAAAATACAAAAAAGGTTATTCTTGATAATATTCACTTAAGTCCCCTTTATTCAGGAATGATTGAGGGTGTTGGTCCACGTTATTGCCCAAGTTTAGAGGATAAGATTGTTAGATTTAAAGATAAGGAGCGTCATCAGCTTTTTATTGAGCCTTGCGGACTTGATACAGAGGAAATGTATCTGCAGGGAATGTCATCCTCACTTCCTGAGGGTGTGCAGAGTGCCTTCTATAAAACTATCAAAGGTTTGGAAAATGCGGTTATAATGCGTCCAGCTTATGCAATTGAGTATGATTGTGTAGACCCAACAAGTATGGAAGCTACTTTAGAGTTCAAAAATATCCGCGGACTTTACGGTGCCGGTCAGTTTAACGGTTCTTCAGGTTACGAAGAAGCTGCAGCTCAGGGTTTGGTGGCAGGTATAAATGCTGCCAGAGCAGTTAAGGGAGAAAGCAAGTTTATCTTAGATCGTTCGGGTTCTTACATAGGAACTCTTATTGATGACCTTGTTACCAAAGGAAGTAATGAGCCTTACCGAATGATGACTTCAAGAAGCGAATACAGACTTTTGCTTCGTCAGGATAATGCTGATGAACGCTTAACACCTACTGGTTATGAAATTGGTCTTATTTCTGAAGAAAGATGGCAGAAGTATTTGGCTAAAACCGAAGCAAAGGAAAATGAAATTAAAAGATTAAAGTCCACAACCCTTTCCCCTACCGAGGAGTTAAATAATATACTTGTTTCACGTGAAACATCTCCTGTTTCTTCAGGTGTTACCCTTTACGACCTTTTAAAACGTCCTCAGATAAGCTATAATGACTTGGCAGAGGTTGATAAGGAAAGACCTGACCTTGAACCAATTATTATTGAACAGCTTCAGACCGAGATTAAATACGAGGGCTACATCAGTAAGCAGAAGGACAGGATTGAGCAAGTTCGCAGAATGAGCGAAAAAGCACTTCCTACAGATATTGATTATCGCGATATTGCAGGACTCAGACTTGAAGCTCAGGAAAAGCTAAATAAAATTAAGCCTTTAAGCGTTGCTCAGGCAAGCAGAATTTCAGGTGTTTCTCCTGCTGACATAAGCGTGCTTATTATCTGGCTTTCGAGTCGCAAAGGAGGCAAATAAATGACAAAAGCAGAATTTATATCTACCCTTTTAAAAAAATCCGAGGAATTCGGAGTTCCTCTTACAGAAGAACAGGGTGAAAAGTTCTTTATATATTATGAAGAGCTTGTAAGAGTAAATGAATATATGAATCTTACAGCAATTACCGAGCCTGAGGAGGTTATCGTAAAGCATTTTATTGATAGTCTTGCCCTCATTAAGTATAGTTTTGTAAAAGAAGGTGCATCTCTTGTGGATGTTGGCACAGGTGCAGGCTTCCCCGGAGTTTGCATTAAGATTGCAAGAGATGATATAAAACTTACTCTTATGGATGCCGCAGGCAAGAGAATCAACTTTCTTGAAGAAACCTGCGAAAAGCTGGGTATTGACGTTGAATGTGTGCATATCAGAGCTGAGCAGGCAGGAGTAGACACCGACTATCGCGAGGAGTTTGACGTTGTAACAAGCCGTGCTGTTGCCGAATTGAGAGTTCTCAACGAATATTGCCTACCGCTTGTAAAAGTTAACGGTAAGTTTGTTGCTTTAAAAGGCAAAAACGGTTGTGACGAAGTTAACCTTGCAAAGTCTTCTATTTCAGTTTTAGGCGGTAAGCTCAGCAAGGTTGAGGAGTATTCACTCTTTGACGCAGGTGAGCGTACTGTAGTTGAGATTAAAAAGGTAAAGAAAACAAACTCAAAATATCCTCGTCATAATTCACAGATTAAATCAAAGCCTCTTTAACACTTCACTCCCTTTCGTAAGAGAGGGAGTTTTGTTTTGCCTTTTTTCGTCATTATTCAAACTAAGATTACTATATATAGTAGTAAATTCTAAAATAATCGCTCAAAATTACACAATTTTCTTAATGTAATGGTGGTAAAATTAAATCACAGCAACCGAGAGGGATAGGAGGATACGGATGATTTTTTCGAAGCTTAAAAGCGAAAACAAGGTTCTTGAAATACCCATCATCCGTATCCGTCCCAACAAAACCCAACCTCGCAAAAATTTTGACGAGGACGAGCTGATGAGCTTGGCTCGCTCAATTTCTACCAATGGGATTTTACAGCCCCTTACTGTTCGAAAATTGAACGATACCGAATATGAGCTTGTTGCCGGTGAACGAAGATTAAGAGCTTCAGTTTTAGCCGGATTAACAACTGTCCCCTGTGTTCTTATTAAATGTACTGATAAAGAATCTGCAATTTTTGCTTTAATTGAAAATCTTCAGCGAGCTGACCTCAATATGTTTGAAGAAGCCAGAGGAATAAGCAGGCTTATCCGCAAGTTTGATATTACTCAGGAAGAGGCTGCCGCAAAGCTTGGCAAAAAGCAGAGCACGGTTGCAAATAAGCTCAGGCTCTTGAAGCTTACTTTAGAAGAACAAGACTGGATTACTCAGGCAGGCCTTTCTGAAAGGCACGCAAGAGCGCTTTTAAGAATTGACGACGAGGAGCTTAGAAAAAAGATATTAAGTCAGATTATTAGCGAAGGACTAAATGCAACAGAATCTGAAAACTTTATTTCTGATTTTTTACACAAGAATACTTTGCCGGATAAAAAGCAGGACAGAAAATTTATTGTTAAGGATTTGCGAATTTTTTTAAACACAATTAACAAAGCTGTAGATACTATGAGGCTTTCGGGAATAAACGCCATAGCAAAGCGTATAGAAAGCGAAGAATACATTGAGTATACCGTAAAAATCCCTAAAGCCGAAGCAATTCAAGGTAAAACCGCCTGAAAAGGTGTGTTTACATATATCATTTTTATGAAAGGAAGTTGAGAATTAGCTTTCCCCTCGAATGCGAAATGCATTCGCCACTCATACCCATTTCCTTATCTGAACCCCTTTGTCAGAAGCCGCACAGCATTGCCACCGCTGTGCGGCTTTCTGGCCGTTAGCCACGGTGGGCAATTACGCCTTTGGATAAGTTGGTTTTAGAGATATCCCTCATTAACGGCGGGTTGATAATATATTTAAAATGATATTTTGAGCAAAGCGACCATTAGTATTTATAAGAGAATTTTTTGTAGGGGAGGGGTTTCCCCTCCCGAAAGCTTTTCTGTTAAACCATACCTTTCGGAAATCTAAACATCTCCCCTACAATAAACGAACCTGCCGTTAATGTAAGTTTATTATTATAAGTGACCTGTCCAAAGGCAAACTGCCCACCGTGGCTAACGTTTGTTTCACGTGAAACAATTTTGATAAACGAATGTGAAACATAGTAAAATTTTAAATAAATTATATATTTACTCTTTAATTTTGCTTCTATATATGATAAAATTGATTTTATTGAGACGAAAAATTAAAATCAGGATAAAATTTTGAAAGGAAATCAAAAAATTGGCAAAGGTAATTGCAGTATCAAATCAGAAAGGCGGAGTAGGAAAAACCACCTCCGCCGTTAACCTTGCCGCGGTTTTCGGTGCTTTAGGAAAGCAGGTTTTGCTTGTAGACACCGACCCTCAGGGCAATGCCACCAGCGGTGTAGGCATTGACAGAAGAAAAACCGCAGGCTCATCCTACAATATAATAGTAGACGGAAAAAGTGCCGCTGAATGTATTATTAAAACAGAGTTCAAAAATCTTGACGTTATACCTTCAAGCCTCGACCTTGCAGCCGCAGAGCTTGAAATTGTAGACAGAAACCACCGCGAAAGCCTTCTTAAGGCGGCATTAGCTCCCGTAAAAGGCAATTACGATTATATTTTTATCGACTGTCCCCCATCTTTGGGACTTATCACAACCAACGCCTTATGTGCCGCTGATACGGTTTTGCTTCCTATTCAGTGTGAGTACTATGCTCTTGAGGGCCTTTCTCAGCTTATGAACTCCGTAAGACGCATAAAGCGTATGTATAATCCCAGACTTGATATTGAGGGCGTTGTGCTTACAATGTACGACGGCAGACTTAACCTTACTCAGCAGGTTGTGGCAGAGGTCAAAAAGTATTTTCCGAAGAAGGTTTACTCAACTCCTATTCCCCGAGGTGTAAGAATTTCAGAGGCCCCAAGCTTTGGTATGCCCGTAATTTATTACGATAAGAGCTGTAAGGGTGCTGAGGCTTATACCGCATTGGGTAAGGAAATTCTTAAGAAGGAGAAGTAATATGGCAAAGAAAAAATCAGGCCTCGGCAAAGGTATCGACGCTATTTTTATGGAAAACGAAACCGAAAGCCGTGATTCGGTTATAGTTCTGGGCATTGACGAAATCAGCCCCAACCGCAACCAGCCTCGTACAGAGTTTGAACCCGAGGCTCTGGCTGAGCTTACTGACAGTATCTCAAAGCACGGTGTTTTACAGCCAATTCTGGTTCGTCCCCTTTTTGCAGGCGGATATCAGATTGTAGCCGGCGAAAGACGCTACAGAGCTTCTCTTCAGGCAGGACTTTCAGAGATTCCTGTAATTGTCCGTGAGCTTGACGATAAGGAAACAATGGAAATTGCCCTTATCGAAAACCTGCAGAGAAAAGACCTGACTCCCGTTGAAGAAGCTTTAGGTTACGATGCTCTTATGAAAAACCACGGTTTTACTCAGGAGCAGGTGGCAGAATCTGTTGGCAAGTCACGCTCAGCAGTTGCAAATTCTTTAAGACTTCTTTCTCTTCCTCAAGCAGTTATAGAGCTTATGAGCGAAGGAAAACTCAGCGCAGGCCATGCACGTGCGTTGGTAAGTGTTGAGGATGAAGAAACCGCTATAAAAATTGCAAATGAAATTGTTGATAATGGACTTTCGGTTCGTGCTGTTGAGTCTTTGGCAAAAAATGCAACAAAGAAAAAGGCAGTTAAGCCAACCGATGGCAGAAAATCCAAGAAGCCCACATATTTTGCAGAGGTCGAAATGGCACTTTCTGAGAATATGGGCAGAAGAGTTGTTGTTACCCCTTCCAAAAACGGTTCAGGTGGTACAATTTCTATTGATTTCTATTCTGACGATGAGCTTAAAGCCATTGCAAACAGAATTGCAGAGTCAGATTGATTATTTATAAATAATATAAGCGTTTACGCAGGAGGATATAAGAATGATTGATATTAAATTTTTAAGAGAAAACCCCGAAGCAGTTAAGGAAAATATCCGCAAAAAGTTTCAGGATAACAAATTACCCCTTGTTGACGAGGTAATTGAACTTGATAAAGAGAGCCGTCAGGCAAAAGGCGAAGCTGACGCTTTAAGAGCTGAGAGAAATAAGTACTCAAAGCAGATTGGTGCTTTAATGGGTCAGGGCAAGCGTGAAGAGGCTGAAGCTATGAAGAAGCTTGTTACTGAAAAGGGTGATGAGCTTGCAGCACTTGAGAAAAAAGAAGCTGAGCTTTCTGAACGCGTTAAGACAATAATGATGACTATCCCAAACATTATCGACCCCTCTGTTCCCATTGGTAAGGACGATTCAGAGAATGTTGAGGTTAAACGCTATGGCGAGCCCCTTACTCCCGATTTTGAGGTTCCCTACCATACAGAAATTATGGAGCGTTTCTGCGGTATTGACCTTGATGCTGCCAGAAAGGTAGCAGGTAACGGCTTCTACTACCTTATGGGCGATATCGCAAGACTTCACTCAGCAGTTATCTCCTATGCAAGAGATTTTATGATTGACCGCGGCTTTACTTATTGCGTTCCCCCTTATATGATTCGTGCAGAGGTTGTAACAGGTGTTATGAGCTTTGCCGAGATGGATGCCATGATGTATAAGATTGAGGGTGAAGACCTTTATCTTATCGGAACTTCTGAGCATTCTATGATTGGTAAGTTTATCGACACAATTACTCCTGAAAAAGAGCTTCCTTACACATTAACAAGCTACTCCCCCTGCTTCAGAAAAGAGAAGGGTGCTCACGGTATTGAGGAGCGTGGTGTATACAGAATTCACCAGTTTGAAAAGCAGGAAATGATTGTTGTTTGTAAGCCTGAGGACAGCCCAAAATACTTCGATGTTCTCTGGCAGAACACAGTTGACCTTTTCCGCAGCCTTGATATTCCTGTTCGTACTCTTGAGTGTTGCTCCGGTGACCTTGCAGACCTTAAGGTTAAATCTATTGATGTTGAGGCATGGTCTCCCAGACAGCAGAAGTACTTTGAGGTTGGCTCATGCTCAAACCTCGGCGATGCTCAGGCAAGACGCCTTAAAATCCGTGTAAACGGCGAGGACGGCAACAAATACTTTGCTCACACACTCAATAACACAGTAGTTGCTCCTCCCAGAATGCTTATCGCTTTCTTAGAGAACAACTTAAATGCAGATGGCTCTGTAAATGTTCCTGTAGCACTCAGACCCTATATGGGCGGCAAGGAAATACTTACACCCTGCAAATAATCAAAATAAGGAGAAATTAATATGAAATCAATGAAGAAGATTCTTGCAGCTATGCTGTGTCTTTTAATGGTTCTTTCCATGGGCGTTTTTGCTACTTCTGCAGAAGGTACTGAAAATCAGGTTATTTACTTTGAGGTTCCCACAGGCGAAGATATGCTTAACTGGGACGGTGCTAAGATTTATTGCCACATCTGGGCATATGGCGGCGAAAGCTTTGCACAGTGGCAGAGTAAAAAGGAAGCTTGCGTTAAAACCGAAACAGACGGCCTTTGGATGTATGATATTACAGCAAAGGGCTTCCGGATGGAAGAAGGCGTAACCTACGCAGTTATCTTCTCTGAGGGTAATAACCAGACATACGATACACTCTTTGATACAACTTGCCTTGGCGACACACTTTACTGCAAGGGCGAAGAGTCCATTATCGAAAATCCTTCCGACAGCTCCAAGCAGGCTCTTTCTGCTTACTGGAAGAATGCTGACCCCACAGTTTACGGTCCTTTGCGTCAGCTTACCAGCCTTGGTAACGTTGTAGGCGAATGCTTTGCACCCGGTGCAGATGCAGAAAGCCTTTATGTTGAGTTTATTACAACTAAGCTTGAAACAACTTTACAGTATGGTACAATGACTCAGGAAGAGCTTCTTGCACATGCATCTTCCGAGCTTGGTATTTCTGCAGACAGAGCTTATGAATTAGAGCTTGAAG
>JAFTIP010000008.1 GCA_017456845.1 Ruminococcus sp. | reverse complement strand
GGCTTTGGAAATTTACGCGATGACTTTTGCAATTTCTCTGCTAAAAACGACTTGAAAAGCAGATAAAACTATAATATAATTTACTGCATACGGATTTTGAAAGGAAGGATAATATGGACATTGCTCTTGACCTTGGAAGCTGTAACACAAGAGTATATCTTCCCGAACACGGAAAGGTTCTTGACGAGCCCTCTGTAATTACATACGATATTTTTGATAAAGACATTGTTGCCGCAGGCTCTGATGCCTACAAAACCATCGGTAAAACCCCCACAAGACTTAAAACTGTTTTCCCCTTGGAGGGCGGTGTTATTGCCGAGCTTGACCTTGTAGAGGAGCTTATAAGCATTTTCCTCTCAAAGGTTACAACAAGCAAGGTGGTAATGCCCAGAGTTGTGGCTTGTATTCCCGGTGAAATAACCGAAGTTGAAAAGCGAGCTGTGGTTAACGCTATTTCAAGCTTCGGTGTAAGAAGAGTATATCTTATTGAATCTGCAAAGGCTGCTGCTATGGGTGCTGAGCTTGACATTATGAGTCCTCACGGAAGTATGATTGTTGACATTGGCGGCGGTACAACCGACATTGCCGTTATGTCTTTAGGCGGTGTTGCAGTAAGCAAAACCATTAAAAATGCAGGCAAATATATGGACGGCGAGATTATCAAATACGTACGCCGTAAATATTCGCTTATTATCGGTGAAACTACCGCTGAAGAATGCAAAAAAGCAATCGGCTGTGTTCTTCCTCCTCTTGAGGAAAAGGTGTTTCGTGTTAAAGGCAGAGATTCTATGAGAGGTCTGCCCCGCTTTGTAGATATGAAATCCTCAGAAATTATGGAAGCTCTTATAGAGCCTGCTATGAACATTATTAAAGGCATCAGAGAAGTTCTTGAGAAAACTCCTCCTGAACTAATAGGTGATATTTACACCGACGGCATTACCCTTACAGGCGGACTTGCCCAGCTTGGCGGTTTTGCTGAGCTTATTTCAATGCAAACAAAGCTTAATATTAAGGTAGCCGAAAATCCTGCCGACTGTGTTGTTAAAGGCTCAGGCATGGCTATTGAATATGTAGCTGACGCCGAAAACAACTCCTTAAGCTCGGTTAATCCCCTGTTAGCGGCTTATTAACAGTTAACACAAAGCAAAACCCGACTTCAACTATGAAGTCGGGTTTTAATAATATATACCGTTTTTTACTTAGCGTCTTCAACCTTAGCGTAACCTACGCCGTCAATAACAAGGTTTTTGCCGTCGAGATAATAGCTCATTATGCCGTCGTTGCTCTCGCCTGTATAGTAGTCAACGCCCATATAGATTTTGCCGTCGCCTACAGTATACTTAAAATCAAGGTCTACGCCATAGCCCATTGTAATACCGTAGAACATCTGGTATGTCTGGTCAATCTGATACTTTGTTTTATATTTTGCCGTACCATCCTCATAAAATGTATAGGTGCCGTAGTCAGCCTCACTCCAAGTACCCAGAATATTCTTGTCAATCTCAAGGGTAGTTATACCAGCTTCGTCGGCAGATGCATTGGTAATCACCGTTGGGTCCATCTTAAGCTCAGGAAGCTTCGTTTTTGAAAATGTCCACTCAGCAACAGCACCTGTGGTATCAACAAATTTAAGGGTTGCAGTTTTTACTCCGTCAACATTTCCTAAAGTATAAACATACTCGCCGCCGTACATACCGAACATATAAAAATCCGACTTAAGAACGTTAACCTTACCTGAAACAGCCTCGGCCTCAGCAAGTTTTGTAACAATTTCCGGAAGCTCTGCGTCCTTTTCTACATCATATGTAGCAGTTTCGTAGTTGCCATAGTAGGAAATACCGCCGCCTCTGAGGTATATGTTACCTTCGCCGTCAAACTCAAAGTATATACCTGAGTCCTCATAGCCCTTTTCCATCCACACACCCTTAAGGCTTGTTCCAAAAAATGCATTATAAATCCAGATTCCGCCAAAAACCACAGCGGCAACAAGTGCAAAAGCCACAGCTGCTATAATTATAGGAGTTACAATCTTTGATTTTTTCTTAGGCACCTCAGCAATTTCTTCCTCAGAAAATTCTGTTGCACAGCCAGCACAACAAGAGCAATCGTGACAGCAGGCGGTGTTTTCGGTTTCTTCTATAACCTCATTTGCCGCTTCTTCAATTGTTTCTTCGGTTATTTCTGAAGCAATTTCCTGAGCTTCAGCCTCAGTTAACTCTTCAGGATTTACCTCAGGCAAATCCTTTTCCATATCATTATTCACTTTAATTCCTCCAAAAAATGAGATAAATATAGTTTACTATGTATTTTAAGATAAATCAACATATTTATTATGACAGTTTTGTGAAAGCGGGAATTTTTTATAAAAAAGAGTACAAAACGGCGATTTTGTCGCAAAATTCCGTAAAACATTACAATTTAATGCGATTACCTGCGTATATTTTCGCCAAAAATAATATTGAACATTTTTCCATAATATAGTAAAATTAGAATGTATTTTTTCTAAATAAATTATTCAACGGAGATATATATTATGAGTCACAATGAACTTTATAAAACATGGCTTGAAAAAGCTACCGAGGACGAAGCTCTTATTACTGAGCTTGAATCTATTAAAGACAACGATAATGAGATTTACGAGCGTTTTTACACTCAGCTTAAGTTTGGCACAGCAGGTCTGAGAGGCGTTTTGGGTGCCGGCACAAACAGAATGAACATTTACATTGTTCGTCAGGCTACTCAGGGTCTTGCAAATTATGTTAACAAAACTTTCGGCGGCGGTGCTGTTGCTATTTCTCACGATTCCAGAAACAACGCTGACGTATTTATGATTGAGGCTGCAAAGGTTCTGGCTGCCAATGGTATTAAAACATATATTACAAGTGAGCTACAGCCCACTCCTGTGTTAAGCTTTTTGGTAAGGCACTTCGGCTGTAAGGCTGGCATTATGGTTACAGCAAGCCATAACCCTGCAAAATATAACGGCTACAAAGCATACGGCGAAGATGGCTGCCAGATGACAGACGTAAGTGCAGGTATTGTTTACGACGAAATCTGCAGCATTGATATGGTTGAGGACGTTAAGCTTATGGACCTTCAGAAAGCTCTTGAAGAGGGTCTTGTTGAGTATGTTAAGGACGAAGTTTACGATGAGTACCTTAAGAATGTTAAGGCTCAGCAGGCAAACGCAGGCATCTGCAAGGGCGCTGACCTTAAGGTTGTATACACTCCCCTTAACGGCACAGGCAACAAGCTTGTAAGACGCGTACTTTCAGAAATCGGCGTTGACAATGTAAGCATTGTTAAGGAGCAGGAGTTACCTGACGGCAACTTCCCCACATGCCCCTTCCCCAACCCTGAAATCAGAGAAGCTTTGGAGCTTGGCCTTAAAATGTGCGAGGAGGTTAAGCCCGACCTTCTTTTGGCAACTGACCCCGATGCAGACAGAGTTGGTATTGCTGTTCCTGAAAAAGACGGCTCTTACAGACTTATTACAGGTAACGAAACAGGCATTATGCTCACGGATTACCTCTTAAGAGTTAAGAGCGAGCAGGGCACTCTTCCCCAGAACCCCATTATTGTTAAGACAATCGTTTCCACTCAGCTTGTTAAGCGTATCTGCAACGATTACGGCTGTGAGATGGTTGACGTTCTTACAGGCTTTAAATATATCGGCGAGGTTATTTTAGGTCTTGAGCAGAAAAACGAAGAAAACCGCTTCCTTTTAGGCTTTGAGGAAAGCTACGGCTACCTTTCAGGCACATATGTAAGAGATAAGGATGCAGTTGTTGCTTCTATGCTCATTGCCGAAATGGCGGCTTATTACAAAAAGCAGGGCAAGACTTTAACTGAGGTTATTGACGGTCTTTATGATAAATACGGTTACTACCTCAACCGCACTCTTGACTTCTACTTTGAGGGTGCCAGCGGTATGGATAAAATGGCTGAGATTATGAATGGCCTCAGAGTTAACGCTCCAGCTGAAATTGACGGCAAAAAGGTTGTGGCTGTTGCTGACTATCTTGAGAGTAAAGCTACAGACCTTGTTACAAACGAGGAAGAAACCATCAATCTTCCCAAGTCAAACGTACTTTCTTACACACTTGAGGGCGGCAATGCTGTTATCGTAAGACCTTCAGGCACAGAGCCTAAGATTAAGCTTTACCTTACTTCTGTTGGTACTTCCAAGGATAATACCCTTGAAATTATGGAAAACCTTGCAGTTTCTGCAAAGAAGCTTTTAGGCGTTGAATAATTAAAGACAATAAATTACGGCACTTCAAAATGAAGTGCCGTTTCTTTTTTATTTCATCGAAAGTGAATCGTTTAAAATAACTGTGCTGTACATAAAAAGCACGTCAGCGTTCTTGAAATCCACGTAATCGCCTAAAAGATTCGAGTTAATATACCTGAGGTCGATAAGCGTGATTTCGCTGTAAGCTTCAGCAAGTAAAGGCGTAATACTTGATGCAAAAGAGTCGCGGAATATAATAAGCCTATCACCCTGAGGGTTAGCGGGATTTTTAATAGTAACAAGAGGTTGTGTGCCTGAAAGGAAAACCTCGTAAGGGTCTTTACTTTGAGCTTTGCTCAGATCGTAAACAGCCTTAGCCCCCTCTACCTGCAGGTTATCAATGGTTTCATTGGTAAGATAGATTATTGTATCAGGCTTTACCTTTAATGCTGACTGACCTACGTAAACTCCGTTAAAGGGATAATCGAGAACATTTTCTGTATAATCATCAGACAACGTCTTCCCCATTCCCTCTGAAAGTTTTTTAGCAACGTCGGTTATTTTTTCCTGCCGCCAATGGGTGTCGGTTAAATAATAATCGTCGCTACTTAGTAAATCCGTAACGTCAATATACTCAGCATATGGCATATCAGATGAGATATCCTCTGCAAAAGCTTTGTAATCAATGGCAAGATAGCCGTTTTCCTCGGCTATGAACATATTTTTATCGGGAATAACGCTCAAGTAAATTGTATTGCTTTCGTCAAGGTAAGTTTCCTTAACTTTAGCAAACAAATCTGTGGCGTAGGTGTTAAGCTCTTTATTCTGAGGATAAGTGAGCTTGGATAAATGCCCGTCGGCTACAAACAAATCGTTGTTATCCTTTTGCAAAAAAGTATAAAGGCGGGTGTATGCTTTTATGCTTCTGAAGTTATCGCGAAGAGGGAAACGCTCTGTGGCATAGCTTTCAAAATCCGAAGCGAATTCACCTTTTGTTATACTTTCAAAAGAAACTTCCGGGAAGCTTTTTAAAACTCTGCGTTCGCTTTCAGAATAATCGGGAGTTTTACCCGTAAAGCACCATACAGAAAAAATAAGAACAAAAAGTCCGCTTAAGAGGACTGTAAGAATATTTATGATTTTTTTCATTCTGAGTCCTCCTTAAAATCTGAAATATAAGAACGGATTGAAGGAACCGTCCACAAGATATGCTGTGCATACCGCAAGAAGAACAAGAAGCACCAAAGGCTCAACGTACTTTGTAAACTTAGCTTTATTTGCAAGAATTTTTGGCACAGGAGTTGCACCGATAATTGCCACAGCAAAAACTACAATGTAGCTTCGAAGGTAATAAAGAGTTTCGGCACTTGATAAAGGAATATCACCAAAACCAAACATTGAACCGATATAGCTGAATGCCTCGCCCATTGATGCCGCATTGAAAATAACAAAGCTGATAATTACAAAGAACAAAAGGTAAATATGGCTTAAAACCTTTGATTTGTTAAGATATTTTAGAATAAACATTTTCTCGATAATAAGAAGCACAGCAAAATATAGTCCCCAGATTATAAAGTTCCATGCAGCACCGTGCCAGAAGCCTGTAAGCATCCAAACCACAAAAATGTTAAAGAACATTCTGAATTTGCCCACTCTTGAACCGCCCATAGGGATATAAACATAATCTCTGAACCAACTGCCCAAGGAAATGTGCCAGCGACGCCAGAACTCCGTTGCACTTTTTGAGATAAAGGGATAGTTAAAGTTTTCCATAAAGGTGAAACCGAATATTTTACCTAAACCAATCGCCATATCGCTGTAGCCTGAAAAATCGAAATAAACGTGCAAACAAAAAGCTATGGCATAAATCCAGTAAAAAGCTACGCTTTTGTCGTCGCTTGCTTTGAAGGTATCGCAAAGCTCACCAAGTACATTTGCAATGAGAATCTTTTTGGAAAGGCCCAGAACAAATCGTCTTACACCTTCGGCACATTTTTCAAAGCTGTGAGTACGATGCTGAAGCTCTTTTTCGATATGGCTGTAACGAACAATAGGGCCTGCAATAAGCTGAGGAAAAAGTGCAATATATGCCGCTAAGTTAATTGGGTTACGTTGGGCAGGAACATCGCCTCTGTATACATCCACATTATAGCTTAAAATCTGGAAGGTATAGAAGCTGATACCAATGGGAAGTGCAACCTGCAAAAGCGGAATTGAAAGTCCTGTAACCGCATTGAAGTTGTAGATAAAGAAATCCACATACTTGAAATAAACTAAAAATCCAAGTTCAATACACACAGCTAAAATAAGCCACAGCTTTTTAACCTTAGGCACAAACTCTGTGAGTATACCGAAAACATATCCCACAGAAACGGTAATAAGCATCAGCAAAACTAACCTTGGTTCGCCCCACGCGTAAAAAACAAGGCTTGAGATAAGAAGCGTAAGGTTCTTAAGCTTTTTAGGTGTTACAAAGTATAGAAGCAACACACAAGGTAAAAAGTAAAACAAAAAAGGAATACTGGAAAACAGCATAACCTAAGTCCTCCGAAGGAAAAATTAAAGAGGTTAACCATTTAAGGATAACCTCTTTTATTAGTAATTACTCTAAAGTAATGCCGTCTTCAGCTGCTACTGCACCGTCTTCGGGAGCAATATCCATACCGCCTACTGCTGCACCGTCGTCGCCTGCGGGCTGCTCTTCAAAGCTCTTGGGGCACATTACGAAGAATACTGTGTTATCTACTGCTTCGCAAACCATTTCCTCTGCCTCTGTGCAGATGTTCCAACGAAGGTTGGCGTTATCCTCTAAAGTCTTAACGAAAGCATCAACGTCGCCGCCATCAGCTACTGTGAAGATGTAACCAACAAAAGGAATTGTGCCGATTGCAGGACCAAACATAACGCCCTCTTCGAAGCCCTTGATTTCCTCGTTGAAACCATTGAGGAAGCCTTCTTCTACAGGCATAGAAGCAGGCATAAACTGGATAACTTCGTTTGTAAGAAGTGCATCAGCGATTTCCTGGGGAGTTTTGTCAGCCATTGTTTTGAAATCTGCAAGAAGCTTTGTACCTACTGTTGTTGGTGCAGGGTCTGTTTCATTTGTGTTTGAACCTGTGCCACAAGCTGCCATTGCGAACATCATAAGAGCTGCGAGGATAAGTGCAATTGTCTTTTTCATTTTGTGTTTCTCCTTAAATTTTAAAATTTAATTTATTTTGGCGGTAAAGCTACCGTCAGTTTCATTTTGGGTAAGGGTAATTTCCTTTGAACCTTTTTCACTTGTCAAGGACATTTTCGACTCAGGAAAGTCGCCTGTTCGCTCTATTTCCCACATAAGAGTTACGTTTCCTTCAAAAGTGCCTTGCTGAACTCTTTCGCCATTTTCAAGAATCAAAATACCCTCTGATATTAAAACATCTGTTTCATCATCAAGCGTAAGCTCTATGGGTACGCAGAGCATCGGTGAAGAACGCATATCCATTGCACTTATGGGGCTAATATCATAGAACACTACGGTGTCTGTAAGGCTCTGACCATTAAAAGTAACATTCGGATTAAATCCGGAAGAGAAGAAAACCGCAACACCGAAAACAAGTATAAGGCAAGCTGCCAGAGAGCTTACAAGAGGAATAAGATAAACTTTGCTTTTCTTGGGCTTTGCATTTACAACCTTTTCAAAAAGTTCATCGGGTGCTTTTATGTTACTATATGCATCCATCTGCTTTTTATCAAACATCCTTTTCCTCCTCTTTTATAATTTCTCGGGCCCTTTTAAGACGCATTTTGGCAGCAGAAAGGCTTATTCCCAATATGTCGGCAGTTTCCTGCAAACTTAAGCCTTCAAGACAATGAAGAATTACCGTAGACTTGTATTTTTCGGGAATTGAGTGTAGCACCTCAAAAAGCTCCTGCCTTGCTTTTGGTGCAGGATTTACAGGCTCAACCTCAGACTCTGCATGAAGCCTAAGGCGAACCTTGCGGCTTCTGAGCATATCGTGGCAACGGTTGACTGTTACTCTTAAAAACCATGCTTTTTCGTGCTCTTCATCTTTAAAATCAGGCTTTGCAGACATATACTTAATAAAAACATCCTGCACAGCATCCTGAGCGTCCATATCATTCTGAAGAGTTGAGAGCGCTACTCGATAGAGCATATCTGCATATTGTTGATACACAGTCTCGATATTCGGTTTTTTAGCTCCTGAGTAATTCACTTTCTGAGCCCTCCTGATATATAAACGCCCCACAAGGACAAAAGGTCACAAATAAAATGTGACCTTTTAAAATTTTTGTTTTATCCTTTTGCGATTATCTCACCAATGGGATAATCTGTAGGAATATTTGCAAGGTACTTCTGAATTGCAGTTGCATCCTTTACGTTAATTTTTGTGTCAGCGTTAACATCTGCTCCTATACGGTATACCTCTGCAATATCCGCAAGTTTTGCAACGTATTTCTGAATAAGCGTTGCATCTTTAATATTCACCTTACCGTTGTGGTCTGTATCGCCCAAAATAAGTTCGTCAGCAGGATATGAAGGCTGAGTATTTGTTGAGCCCTGAGTTGTAGTACCCGGAACAATTATAGGAGTATCGTTATCACCTGTGGGAGATGTTGAATTTTCAGAAGGCTGAGTCGGGGTTACGTCAGTAGTGCCTTCTGAAGGGTCGGTTGAAGGTGTAATCACAGGATTATCAGGGTCAGTGGGATTTGTGGGAACATCAGCAGGGCCCGTTGGTTTAAGGGGCTCTGAAGGCTCAGTTTCGGGTGGAATAATAACCTCAACAGCTTCACCTATTGTATAATTAATAGTCTTTGAAATTTCCTTACCGCTTTGTGTTTTTGCAGTTGCAGTGAGTTCGTAGGTACCGACCTCCATAAAGGTACAAGTAACTGTATTTTCAGAAGCTTCTAAACCTCTGCCGTTTACTTCAAAAGTTACGGTATAGTCTTCGTCTGTGCCGTAAAGCTCAGCTTTAAGAGTAAGCTCAGCACCTACATTCTGAGCACTTGACTTATCTGCACCAAAGTTAAGCTCAAGGGGTACTTCCTCAACCACCGTATCCTTTAACAAAGCACCAACACGTGCAAGAGGAACGGTGATTTTGTCTGCATCTTCTTTTTCATGAGATGTTGAAGGCTCGTGGGAATACTCTACATTTGCATTATCGAGACAGCTTGGGTCGTGAGGCAGAGTATTCATGGGTGAAGTACCAAAGGTTGTAACAAGCATTGCACCGATACCATTGGTTTCGATGTAGTTTTTATCGATACCAAGATGCTCAAAAGGCACTTTGATTTCATAAATAAAGCCGTCGTCAGCATCATAGCCTTCGTCAAAAAAGTCAATCCACTCAGAATTTTCAGAGTAAGTATCTCCGATTTCACGGCTTCCGCCATAGCCATTGATACCAATAATCTCCTCAGAAAGCGTGCCGTAATCAAAAGCAATCTCAAATCCGTTACGGTTCTTAACACCGGGGTCGTTGGTGGGTCTGCCGATATTTACAGACTCGGTATAATTGAAGAAACCTTCATCATCCAGAGGAATGATTGCGGCACCACCGTTTGTATTGGCAGAGTCAAAGGCGATGAATGTATCAACATTTGTATCAAAAGTAATACCTGAACCCCATACAGAGTCGGACTCTACCCAATTATTTGTTTTAATATCAAGCTCACGTGCTTTTCCCTCTGCGTGCTTTGCAGGGTCAACACTTAAGAGCATAAACATAGGCATTCCGGGATTCCAGATAGAGCCGTTGGGCTTCTGGGCTGAGAATATACCGTCACCGCCTAATATACCGCTGACATTTGTCATTTCCCACATAAAATAGAGATTATCATCATCCCATGATGCATAGAGAGCGTAGTTATCAACAGAACGCTCGTGAATTGCAGAGGGCATATAAACTCTGGGGTCATCATTAGTTACACCCTGTGCAATAAGCATTGAGCTGTTCCAGTCTGAGGGGTCTCCATCAACAGTAATTGAATTTGAATATTTGCCAAGCTTCATATCGGGATTGGTAGCGTATTTACCGCCAACCGCCTTGGGAGTGGAACCGTCTGTGGGAGAATAAAAGCCTACCTCAGTGGGTTTGAAAGTTTTATAGTATTTAAGCTGAGTTTCGGTAACTGTGCCGTCCTCGCCTTCAGCCTTAAGGGTAAGAATAATCTCGGAATTACCGATTTTACCCTGACCTACTGCAATAGTTGTTCTGCCTGTGTACTCAAACTCGGTACCGCCGTCTACAGAATAACTGCCCCTTACTGCATTTTTAAGGTCGATATCAACATTAAGAGCGTCAGAGCTGAACTTTGTGCCATCGGCTATATAAGCAAAGCCGTAGGGCTTTGAATCAGGCTTGCCGTAATCTATCCACTGAAGAAACCTTGAAAGAAGCTTGCACTGGCCTGACTTAAGAGCCAGACCGCCTGCCTCAGGATATTGCTGAGAACCCTCTAAGTCACCATCCTGACCGTCGTTGAAAATAATATTCTCAGACTTATAAGTATCATCAAAGGTTATATAGTAAAGCCCTGTTTTTGCATCGTAGTTCATTGCCTGACCCGGCCACTTGCCGTTTTCTTTAGTGCCATAGGCATAGCAATAAATATTATCCCAACCGAAGGAAGTATTATCAAAATAAACTATAGAAGCTCCCACGGGAGAGTCTGTTTTTGTGTAGGTATAGGTTTTCGTGTCGATTTCTAAACCATCGCCGGCCTTAAGGGTAAGCACAAACTTATCGCCCGCTTTACCATCAGCACCAATTGTAATTACGTCGCCGTCAGAGTATTCTGTCTCTTTGCCGCCGTTAATAGAATACGTACCCGTTGCAACTTCGGTAACACTAAGCTTTACTTTGAGACTATCGAGAAAATCGCAGTTGTCAACTGATGCTGAAACTGTAACGCCAATACCCATAAAAGTATCCCATTTTAAGTTCCAACACTCATTGCCGTAGTCATTTTTACCTGCAGAGGTACCGATAGTACCAATCTGACCATTCTTAGGGAAGTTAAGGTTAACAGTCTGATGAGGGTCAGAAACATTTTCAGAACCGCCGTCATTGATGTTGAATTCTGTAAAGGAAGTTGTGGCCTTAAAAGAATATATATCGCCGTCAACCTTGGACATCTTAACGCCGGGCCATGAAGGTGCACCCGAACCTGACCACCAGTAAACATATATATCGTCGTTCCAGTCCGCAGGCTTCTGGAAGTAGAAAACATCTCCTGCAGCCGCGTTTGCGGTTATCATAACACTGCAAGCACTTAAAACCATAAGCAATGTTAAGATAAGGCTTAATACTTTTTTGCAATTACTCATATTATTATCCTCCTTATGAATTTTTGCATATGGATATTATATAATAATTTCCACTTTTTAACAATGGTTTTCCACATAAAAAATAATATTTGTCTATTATTACAGGTTTTTGTCAAAAATTATCAATGCAGAGCTTTATATCATTGAAACTTTTCTATTTAATTGATATAATAACCTCACGGCATAAACAAAATCATAGATTTTGATGCCTGAGAGAACATTTAACAAAATTTAAATAGCTTTCGCTATTGCGGCCTTGCCGCACCTGTGCTTTGCACAGAGATTTGTGTTATAATAACCTCACGGCATATAAAGAGGTATTGATATGAGAGAATTAACTATAAACAAAAACGATGCAGGACAAAGGCTTGACAAATTCCTTTCGAAGAAATTCAGAACTATGCCTAAGTCACTTATGTATAAATACATCCGCATAAAGTGCATCAAGCTTAACGGCAAAAAGTGCAGAATTGATGATATGCTTAGAGAAAACGATGTGCTCACCTTTTATATTAAAGACGAATTCTTTGAGGCTCAGCCCGAAAGATACGACTTTATGAAAGCACCCATAAAGCTTGATATTGTTTATGAAGACGAAAATATTATGCTTATTGACAAACCGCAGGGACTTCTGGTGCATCCTGACAAAGAGTATCACTTTGACTCTTTAATAGCAAGGGTAAAGCACTATCTTTATGACAAAGGTGAGTACAATCCAAAAGCTGAAAACTCCTTCTCCCCTGCCACTGTTAACCGAATTGACAGAAACACAGGCGGAATAGTTATAGCCGCTAAAAATTCAGAATCTCTTAAAACCCTTAACCTTCTGATGAAAGAAAGGAAGATTGAAAAATACTACCTCTGCCTTTGCGAAGGTATTTTCAAGCAAAAAGAAGGATTAGTTCAAAGCGGACTTAGGAAGAACGAAAAATCAAATACCGTTACAAAGGTAAAAATCGGTGCCGAGGGCAGTAAAGAATCTGCCACAAAGTATAAGGTTATTGACGAAAAAAACGGTTACTCTTTGGTTGAGTGCCAACTTTTAACAGGCAGAACCCATCAGATAAGGGTTCATATGGCGTCCCTTAAGCATCCGCTGGCAGGCGACACAAAATACGGCGGCAAGGCTTTTAAAATTCACGGAAACGTAGGTCAGGCCTTGTACTCTTACAAACTTAAGTTTACAGGTTGCGAGGGTACTGCAGTTGAGTATATCAATGGAAAAGAATTCGAAGTAAAAAACATCTGGTTTGCAAAAAACGGACAAATCTCAATTTGATTTGTCCGTTTTGATTTTAATATAAAATTTTCATAAATGCGGCCATTGTGCCGCGGCTTCCGCCCGTTGCACGGTGCGACCATAAAAGGTCACAGTTACACTTTGTGCAAAGGTCTGATACTGCAATATTTTCCTCTTTTACCCCTGCATTTATAAGCAAAAGTTTATTAGTTAAGGCAAGGTCTGCCATATATTTGCCATTGTCTTTTGGAGTTAAGATTTCTTTGTAATCAATCTCTGTAATAGCCTTAAAATGATTTGCACAATCTTCGTCGATTTCATAGCAACATTTGCCAATTACAGGACCAATGCAACAGATTAAATCCTCAGGCTTTGTTCCGAATTCCCTTTCCATAGCCTTAACGGTATTAACCGCAATCCGCTCTACAGTACCACGCCAACCGCCGTGGGCAAGTCCTATGGCGTGAGTATTTGTATCTACAAAAAACAAGGGTGTGCAATCGGCATAATAGGTTACCAGAGTAACATCCTTTTCATTGGTAATCAAAGCATCGGCTGACTGCCACTCTCTTTCTTTTAAGATGCCGTGGCCTCTGTCGCTTTTTGTTACACGCTGAACCTTTGCTTCATGTATCTGAACAGAACCGCAAAGACTCTCATACTCAAAGCCTGCAGAACTGCAAATAAGCTTATAGTTTTCTAAAACAGTTTCTCTGTCATCGCCTCTGCCGAAAGCAAGGTTCATACTTTCGCATACACCCTTTGACACTCCGCCCAGACGGGTTGAAAAAGCGTGACGTATAAACGGAATATCATTTAATACGTTGTAAGTTAAGAAAGGCGTTTTATCTCCTTTAAGAGTCATAGTGGTTGAATTTAAGGAATTTATCATATTTTCACCTCAAAAGTATTTTACAACAGCACAAAACAACTTGCAAGCAAAGATTATATATGATAAAATAAAAATAATATAATTATTATATGAATTAAGGTGTCTTATAATGGCAAACTCAAAAAAACTTTTCGGTAATAATATTATACACAACTGCAACTACTGCCAGCACGCGGTTGTTGAAAGCGGTACAAATTTCTGCAAAGCAAAAAAAAGCATCAATGCAAAAGGCAAATGCTCTAAATTCACTTACAATCCCACTATGCGTAAGGTTACACTTCAGACCTTGGGCGACTATAGTAATGAAGATTTTTCGCTTTGATTTTTAGCAGGCTTTTGAATAAGCCTGCTTTTTTATGCAAGAAAACCACTCCATCAGGAGTGGTTTTCTTTATAGGCTGATTTTTAATTATTTAGCTGTACGCTTTTTAATGTAGATGCAAGCAACACCTGCAAGTAAAGCAACCATAGCAACGTAAACATACATTACGTTGTCGCCTGTTTTGGGAACATCAGGAACAGGAAGTGTTTCGGGAGCCTGTGTCGTTGTAACAACAATAGTTTCAGCAGCCATTGTAGTTGTGGGTGCTTCTGTAGGTTCTGCTGTTGTAGGTGCCTCTGTGGGCTCTGCTGTTGTAGGTGCAGCAGTTGTTGTGGGGGCCTCTGTAGGCTCTGCTGTTGTAGGTGCAGCAGTTGTTGTGGGCGCCTCGGTGGGCTCTGCTGTTGTAGGAACAGCGGTTGTTGTGGGTGCCTCTGTAGGCTCAGTTGTGGGAGCTACTGTAGTAGGAACTGCTGTTGTTGTAGGAGCCTGTGTTGTAGGAGCCACAGTTGTTGTAGGTGCCTGTGTTGTTGTAGGAGCTACTGTTGTTGTGGGCGCCTGTGTTGTTGTAACAGGAGGAGTTGTAGGTGCTGTTGTTGTGGGAGCTACTGTAGTTGTAGGAATCTCATCAGCAGCATTTACAAACTTATACTTCATATTTGTTCTGCCGTCTGTTGTGCCGTTTGCAACAAGCTTATCAAGCTTGGTCATCTGGCTGCCAGTTTCGGTTAAATTCTGAGCATATACACCGCTTAATGTGTAGTTCTCAACATCCATTTCGGAAATCACATAACCGATATTTGCAGGAATATTGTCAAACTTTGCTGTTTCGCCGGCTTTAAGAGTGAAGGTGTATGTATCGCCATTTATCTTATCAAAATCAACATTGGTGATGTTTTCCCAGATTGCCTCAGCATAGTCTGCGATATCATTATCATTGATTGTTGTGAGCTTGAAGTTATATGTAAACTCATCATCGAGGTAAGACTCCTTCTGCTCCTCTGTAAGAGCTGTGTAGTCAACCTCTTTTTCAACCTCCACAGAAGTTGTAACGGGAAGGTTGAAACGGATAAATGCGTTTGCATTGAACATACCACGCTCAACATAATAGATTGTCATTGTGTGAGCTTCTGTGGGGTCATAGGTTTTGTTATTATCAAGGAATTCCTTAAGAATACCATTGCTGGAAACTGACTGAGGCTCAAGACCTGCTCTGTGCTTGGTGTTAAGGGGATCACCTGTAGCTTCCTGACCTGCAATATCAAGAACTGCGCCTGTTGTAACAGTTGCTTCGCCTGTTGAGAAGTCAATCTTACCCTTAGCCATCTTGTGAGCACCGCCCATATCGAGAACGAGCTCGCCGTCGATGTATACAAGAAGGTCGTCGTCACCCATAAATTCGAAAGTTGTCGCTACTTCCTTGCCGTCTTTATCAAGAACCTTACCGTTGGAAGAAAGTGTGAAAGGAATGTCGTACTTAACAGCGTAACCGTACTTAAGGTCACGCTTTGCTGTGTAATCATAAGCACCACTTGCACTTGCGTCGGGGTCAGCAGCGTTCATTGGGAAGAAGCCTGAACCCATATCGTTATCATAAGCCCAGTCAGCATCAGCTGCAGAAAGCTCCTCGAAGTTCCAGTCTCTTACGCCTTCTGAGCGAACTGCCCAGTCTGTGCCGTTGAAGTAAATGTTATTCTGACCTGTTGTTACGCCTGCGGGATCACCGTTTGCGTTCTTGTTATCGTTGTTTACGTCATAGTTGTACTCACGGGATGTGAACTGATAGTAAGCAACGCCGTTGTTATCGATTACGTCAAAGGGGAAGTTAAGGTTTTCGTAAACCTCACCCATCTGAACGGCCTTACCCTCAGCTGTAAGCTGGTTGTAAAAATTTGATGTAGCAGGGTCATTTTTATCAATAACAAGCCAGAATGACTTGTTTGGTGCATCTGCGTTCATAGGAACAGAGATAATATTACCTGCAGGAGTCATAAGGTTAACCTTCATTGAGTCAGGCATACCCTCCCAAGACTCAAACTTGAAGTTAATACCGATCTGAGTATCTTCTACGCCTGAGTAAAGGTTGTCTGCAAGAACGTTACAGTCAGAACCACGCTCTGCAAAATAGTAGTTTGTACCGGGCTCAACAACCTCAAAAAGACGGAAAGTGTTAGCACCTGTTGAGTCACCGTCTGTATAGGGCATCGTCATATATTTATCGCCATAGTTAAAAGTAAAATTAACAACCATTGCAGACTGGCCGATTTTTGTTGTGAGCCACTCCTTATCGAAATAAGGAACTTTAACTGCACCGTTTGTACCGTTTTGAGCAGGTACACCGTCAACAAGAGCATCGGCAAAAATACCCTGTGCAACTGCATTAGGGTTACTGCGGTTTGCAATGTTAGCAGTCCAAGTGTAGTTATAAAGCTCACCGGGCTTCTGGCTATAGTCAAACACAGTATCTACATCCTGCTTGTAGAAGTTACCAAAGTAAATAGGTGTAGAAGTACCGTTAGCCTCATAATAATCAGAAGCGGCATTATTAAGCATATGGTAAGCCTCATTGGTATAAGACTGAGCCACACCCTGAATAATTGCTGAATCTACCATTTCGGAATCATAGTAATAATCGAAAAGTGTAGAATTAAAGGTTTTTGTGCCCACAACTGTGTCGCCTGTTCTTGCTTGAGCACTCTGCATTGATGTTGTAATTGCAACAGTAAAAACAGAAAAAACAACAAGAAAAACTAAAAGCACGGAAAGGGCTCTCTTTGAAAATGTTTTTGTTCTCATAATTTTCCTCCTTCTTTTTATAAAACTGCAATCCGAGGACAGCAGAAACTATACAATTATTACAATAATTATATTAGTAAGAGCTCAACGTGTCAATACAAAAGCTAATTTTTAGCCATACTTTCAATATATTCTGTATATTTTAAGAGTTAAATATTTGCCGTTTTGCACAAAATAGAACGTTTTGTCACAAAAAACAGCCCTACTTTTTAAAAAGCGGGCTGTTCCTATTTTTAATAATATTTAGTTATATGCATAATTTTTTCTTTAGCCCGTCTTATCTGACGGGTAACAGTTGAGGGAGCTACACCTCTTTCAAGGGCTATTTCCTTCATTTTTTTGCCAAGAATGTAATAATCCTTAAGAGCGTCAAATTCTTTTTCGGTAAGCTCGTTTTTCATTGCCTTATACACAATATCAAGCTTACGCCTGAGCTCTGCCTTGTTGGAACCTGAGCCCTGATATCTGTCGAATACGAGGGCATCAAAAACATAATCATTACACGAAACTGTACTATGCGGCACTTACGGCACCTCCTCGTAAAGCTAAAAGCTCACAGGTTTTAATACACTCTGCATACATAGTTCTTAACGTTACCAAGCCGCTTCTGATATTTCTCGCCTCATCGCCCTTTGCATACTTTAGTTTTGAGTTTAATCTTTCAATATCCTCCTTTACTCTTTTTGCGTTCTCCATATACTCCCGAGACCATTTTGTGTAATCCATATACCATATACCTTCCTTTCGCTTGACCTCATTCTACATTTAACAAATCGGGGCGTATTCGTTAAATTTACAGTTTTTACCTGTAATTTAATTTTAGCAATAAAATTTTATAATTTCAATACTTTTTCGAATATTTGTTCGATTTATAGAAAAATTGAGGAAACTTCACAAATTTTATTGCTTATTGTTGAAGAAACTTCACAAACCCAAGTCACATTTAGCAAAAAAATCGGCTGTTTCAAATTAAGAAACAGCCGTCAGTTTATTTATTGATAATTTTTTTGGATATTACAACGCCTTCATACTTAACCTTAGCCTGTACCCTGCCTTTAAAGCTTTGTTTGCACTCAGGGCAAACGAAGTAAGCCTGCATAGAGTTATTTTGCTTGCTCCACTTGGATTTTCTTACGCACCTTACGTTACACTCCGGGCAATCAAAGAAAATCTGCTGGCGGTCGATTTTAGGGTTATTGATATTGGTGATAAACTTGTTTTTAAAAGTAAGCTTTTTGTAAAACTCTTCGTCACATTCTTCTACAAACTCTTCAAAATGCCTGCGGTTATAGAGAGCCTTTAAGCATTTTAAGCTGAGCTTAACGTCATCAAGAGCACGGTGAGACTGATTCTCACCCTCTACAAAGCCTAAAATCTGAGCACAGGATGAAAGCCCCAACATTCTATTTGACGAGCTTACACCTAAAGAATACTCACAGTATTTCTGCAAATCGCAATAACTTTTAACGAAAGGCAGGTTTTCGTCCATAAAATGAAGCTGACAGTTGTCAATCAAAGTATGCAAATCGGTGTTGCTCCATGTAAGGAGCGTTGAGTCGCCTAAAAAATCAGCGAATTTATCAAGAACATAAGGGAAGGTAAACTCCGCCTTTTTAAGCTCATTGAAATCTATATTAATCAGCTTTTGAACGTGAGGGTGAATACTCTTTGCAACTGTAGGCTTCACCAATGAAGAAAAAGTTTCAATAATATTAAGCTTTTTGTCAAGCTTAATAGCACCGAACTCCACAATTTCATTTACGTACTTATTAAGCTCCTTGCAAAAAGCGGTGTTCCACTCTAAATCAAGAATTACAAGACTCATTTCTTAAACGCCTTTTTCATTCTCAGTTCTTTGGAAAGAATGGTCTTTCTCATTCTTACTGACTCGGGAGTAACCTCCACAAGCTCATCATCAGCAATAAACTCAAGGCACTGCTCAAGAGAAAGGATTGTGGGAGGAACAAGACGAAGAGCGTCATCAGAACCTGAAGAACGGGTATTTGTCATATGCTTACGCTTACAAACGTTAACTACAAGGTCGTCTGACTTGGGGCTCTCGCCTACAATCATACCCTCGTAAACCTCTACACCTGCACCGATAAAAAGTCTGCCTCTTTCCTGAGCCTGATAAAGACCGTAGGTAACGCTTTCGCCTGATTCGTGAGCAATAAGCGAACCCTGATGACGGGTGATAATCTCGCCCTTATAAGGCTCGTAGCCATCAAAAACGGAGTTCATAATACCATTACCGTTGGTATCTGTTAAAAACTCGGGGCGGTAACCCATTAAACCTCTTGCAGGAATTCTGAACTCAATATGAGTCATACCTGAATCCCTTGTACCCATATTGATGAGTTCGCCTTTTCTGGAGCCTAACTTTTCCATAACAGGGCCAACATAAGCGTCGGGAACTTCAATCATAAGGTATTCAATAGGCTCACAGAGTACACCGTCGATAGTTTTGGTAATTACCTTAGGACGGGAAACCTGAAATTCGTAACCCTGACGACGCATTGTTTCGATAAGAATTGAAAGGTGAAGTTCTCCTCTGCCTGAAACTCTGAAAGTATCGGCAGAGTCGGTCTCTGCAACGCGAAGTGCTACATTTGTTTCGATTTCCTTAAAGAGTCTGTCGCGAAGATTACGGGAAGTAACAAACTTACCCTCTCTGCCTGCAAAGGGAGAGTTATTAACAATAAAGTTCATAGAAACCGTAGGCTCGTCAATCTTTACAAAAGGCAGAGCCTCGGGGGTTTCTACATCACAGATAGTATTGCCGATATTAATGTCTGCAATACCGCTTACGCAAACAATATCGCCTAAAGTTGCAGTTTCGGTTTCAACACGCTTTAAGCCCTCGTACTGATAAAGCTTTGCGATTTTTACACGCTTATTCTCGCCATCCTCTGTGCAAAGAAGAGCTTGCTGGCCTGCTTTTACAGAACCACGCTCAACTCTGCCGATACCGATTCTGCCGATGTAATCGTCATAGTCGATATTTGAAAGAAGAAGCTGTAAGGGAGCATCCTTTTCGCCTTCGGGTGCAGGAATTTCCTCGATAATCTTCTTAAATAAAGGCTCCATATCCTTGCCCTCTTCATAGGGGTCAAGCATAGCAAAACCATCTTTACCTGATGCATAAACCACAGGGAACTCAAGCTGGTCGTCATCTGCGCCAAGCTCAATGAAAAGGTCTAAAACCTCGTCGATTACTTCCTCAGGACGTGCACCGTCACGGTCGATTTTGTTAACAACAACGAGAACCTTTTTCTTAAGGCCTAAAGCCTTTTTAAGAACAAATCTTGTCTGAGGCATACAGCCTTCGAAAGCGTCAACAAGAAGTAAAACGCCGTCTACCATCATAAGAATACGCTCAACCTCACCGCCGAAGTCGGCATGTCCGGGAGTATCAACAATATTTATCTTAGTATCGCCATACATTACTGCAGTGTTTTTGGAAAGGATTGTGATTCCTCTTTCTCGCTCTAAATCGTTTGAGTCCATTACTCTTTCGGCAACAGATTCATTGGCACGGAAAATACCGCTCTGCTTTAAAAGTGAATCAACAAGAGTTGTTTTGCCGTGGTCAACGTGGGCAATAATTGCAACGTTACGTAAATTTTCGTTTCTTGACACAAAAACCATTCTTTCTACATTAAAATTACTCAAATATTTTATCACAAAGCACTTTTAATTACTATGGTAATTATATATGAAATTAAAAGACTTACAGCAAAAGTTATTATTATACTGTGTGATTTTTTTCACTTTACAATATAGAGGTTTTATTATATAATATATAAGTTAGAAATTAAAAGGAGGTATCTTAAGATGGGATACACAATAGCTGAGAAGATTATTAAAGCACATCTTCTTGAAGGCGAAATGGTAAAAGGCACAGACATCTGCCTTAAGATTGACCAGACTCTTACTCAGGACGCAACAGGTACAATGGCTTATTTAGAGTTCGAAGCCATGGGCGTTGACAGAGTTAAAACAGAAAAAAGCGTGGCTTACATAGACCATAACACATTACAGACAGGTTTTGAAAACGCAGACGACCATAGATTTATTCAGTCAGTTTGTAAAAAACACGGCGTTTATTTTTCACGTCCCGGTAACGGTATTTGCCATCAGGTTCACCTTGAGCGTTTCGGCAAGCCCGGCAAAACACTTATTGGCTCTGACAGCCATACTCCCACAGGCGGCGGCATCGGTATGCTTGCAATGGGTGCAGGCGGCCTTGACGTTGCAGTTGCTATGGGCGGCGGCGGATATCACATTACAATGCCTGAAATCGTTAAGGTTAACCTTAAGGGCAAGTTAAACGACTACGTTGCAGCTAAGGACATTATCCTTGAAGTTCTCCGCGTTCTTTCCGTTAAGGGCGGCGTTGGCAGAATTATTGAGTACGCAGGCGAAGGCGTTAAAACTCTTTCAGTTCCTGAGCGTGCTACTATTACAAACATGGGTGCTGAGCTTGGTGCTACTACATCAGTATTCCCCTCTGACGAAATTACAAGAGAATTCTTAAAAGCTCAGGACAGAGAAGAAGACTACACAGAGCTCTCTGCAGATGCAGACGCAATTTACGACAAGGAAATTGAGATTGACCTCTCTACTCTTACTCCTCTTGCAGCTTGTCCTCACAGCCCTGACAATGTTAAGCCTGTATCTTCTCTTTCCGATATTAAAGTTGATCAGGTTTGCATCGGTTCCTGCACAAACTCTTCCCTGCTTGATATGAGTAAGGTTGCTTATATTCTTAACGGAAAAACAGTTGATCCCTCTGTTTCTCTTTCTATCGCTCCCGGCTCTAAGCAGGTTCTCAATATGATTGCTAAAAACGGTATGCTTTCAAGTATGATTGATGCCGGTGCACGTATTCTTGAGAGCGCTTGCGGTCCCTGTATCGGAATGGGTCAGTCGCCTAATTCTAAAGGTATTTCTCTTAGAACCTTTAACAGAAACTT
>JAFTIP010000062.1 GCA_017456845.1 Ruminococcus sp. | reverse complement strand
TATCGAGCGTTTCTCCTGCTCTGTTGTAAGTTTTAGTCTGTGCACCGGTACTTGAATAACCGATAACAACAACCTCTCTTGAAACAGGGTTGTAACCGATTGTAATAGTAATTTCCTGTGTTTTAAAACCTTCAACATAAAAGCCGGGAGCTTTTCTATCAGTTTGAGTACTTGTATTACTCAAGTTAAAGTCTGTTGCTAAGGCAACCTTTGGATAAGAGTCAGAAGCATCATTATTTGCGTTACTCTTGGAAACATCTACATAAGAAATATCATTACTATTCCAAATTGAAGCGCTTTTATTAATATAATAAATAATCGTAGGATTCTTACCTGTATCTGGTTCGGTAATTGTATATTCACATGTATACAAACCAGTGTTATTTTCCCTATCGTATACAGTAAATTTCATCTTATTAGCAACAAGACTGGAATCCTGGGTATGAGGGTCATCAGAATAATCAGTCGGTAACCAAAGATAATAGTCACCATGAATATCCTCAACAAAATCTATTACATCATCTAAACTACCAGATGTAGACCCGCCGCCTTCTGTAGCAGTAGTGGTATACTTTTTGTAGCCTGCGTCATTCTGCACAAGCTCATTATCGGCATTAGGAGCCCAGATAAAGGCGCATTCGTCTTTGTCCTCATTGAGAAACGCCAAACGCGATGCCGAAGCAATATTATCTTTAGAAAAAACGCCATATTCGCTTATGCGATTGGTTATACTTTTAGGAGAAATTTTACTATCTCCTGCAAGGAATACAGATCGTGCAGATTCACTTCTGAAATAAAGGTCAATATCAATATATTTACCCTGAGAATTTTCGGATGTAATATCAGTACCATGCCATGAACCATCGGGATTAGTGAGAACTGTACCAAGTCTACGGTTAAGAGAAGGCTCAAAAAACTGAAGACCATTGCCGGTAACCAGACTTAAGGGAGCAGGTTCGCCATCTTTGCCTGAAATATTAAGTGCAAGTCCGTTAGCATCACCTGATATATCCTCCTGCTTTAAAGCCTGAAGATTATCATAGTAATTCACACCGTCCCAAGATACCTGAACACCTTCGCCTTTGGATTTAACATAAACACCATCAGCTAAAGCTGTTTTATTCTGAGTAAACCAAGCCCAGATGGAAAGTGAGCACACAGTGATAAGAACAGTCAGAATTATTATGTTTTTAGCTATAAGCTTACCTGTATTTCTGTTTACAGGCTTAATATCGCTGTTCATAGGGTGCTCCTTTCCGAAAAATTAGTCATTCATGTCTACGTCGGCTAATTCTTCTTCTGTAAATAAATTCTTTCTTGCCTTTTTCTTGGCAAGCTTGACCTCTGCTCTTGCGTTCTGCTTAATAAGTCTCATTTCTTCTTTAAGCTTACGCTTAAGCTCTGCCATCTCTTTTTCGTGAGCGGCGTTAAGCTCTTTAACCTTTGCGTTGTAGTTCTTTTCTGCTTCCTTACGGGCAGCTTCTACACGCTTATCAACAGACTTCTGAACCTTACGCACCTCAGAAGCGTGCTTAGCGTTAGCAGCCTCGGTTGCATCGGCGTTTGCCTTCTTAACGTTAGCAAGGTTTGTTTCAAACTCTGCCTGCTTTTCAGCAAGCTCTTTAAGACGCTTGCTCTCAGCTTTGCTGGATTTTTCGGCAAAGTCTGCATTAAGCTTTGCAACATAAGATGTATGCTTAGCTTCTGCACTATCAAGGGTTGCTTCAAGCTTTTTAACCTCTGCCTTGTGCTTTTCTTTAGCTGCGAAAGTCTTCTTCTCGAAGTCTTCGTTCATCTTTTGAACGGTAGCCTCATGCTCTGAATTAAGCTTATTAACAGCATCGTTATGCTCCGTAGTCATTCGCTGAACTGTTGAGTTATACTCATCAGTCATACGCTCAACGGTAGCTTTATGCTCAGCCCGCTCATTGTTGAGAGTTGTTGTGAGAACCTCATTTTTATTGGTAAGGTCAACAATCTGATTGTTCTTATCAATGATTTCAGCTCTTTGACGCTGAACTTCCTCAGTTAAAGCTGTGATTTTTGCAAGCTGCTCAGCAACCTGTTTTTCAAGGCTTTCGATTTTCTCTGCCTGCTGCTCGATAATCAGCTGCTGCTCTTTAATGATAGTACGCTGACGTGCGTTTTCTTCTTCAAGAACTGCGATACGCTCTTTGAGAGCAGCAATTATATTGTTAAGCTCGTGAATCTTCTGATTGAGCTCTTCAATTGTGGCTTTAAGCTCAGCAATTTCAGCTTTGAGGGCTTCGTTTTCTTCTTTGAGTCTTTCGATTTCACGCTCTGCCTCAAGAAGCTTAAGCTTAGTTTCCTGAAGTTCTGCCTTAAGCTCGGCAATCTCATCCTGTAAAGCTGAAACCTGACCCTTTAAAGTGAGGATTTGCTGTTCTTTTTGATCTAAAGTAACCTTTAAATTCTTAACTTCGTTAGTAAGATCAAGGATTTTCTTTTCACGCTCTCGGATTTCCTTTAAGCGGATTTCCATTTCCTCTTTTCTTACTTCGTCGATTCTTGCCTGAATCTGAGCTGCCTTAAGTTTTTCAGGCTTGGCATTCTCTTCAGCAATTTTTATATTTTCCTCTTCATATTTCTCATGAAGAATTTTACGTAAACCGGGGTTGGTAGCAATTGTCATCATGAAGTGCTGGAAGTTCATTGATAAATAAACATCCTGCTTGATTTCATCCGACATTTCGCCTGAGAACTCTTCACCAACGATTTCAAAGCCGGGACGTTTGTAGGAATCAAGGAAGTTCCAAAGCTCCATAGCTTTTTTGAAGTTCGGGTTCTTCTTTAAAAGGTTGGTCTGAGTAATAGGTGGATGAACCTCAGGCTCTTTTGCGATTTCACGCATAAGCTGAGTATTTAAAAACTCATTAAGAGTTGTTCTGATTCTTCTGATACGGTCAAAATCCGAAAGCTCGGAAACATCTAAAACATCAAGGTCATCAGCAAGAGTTTCGTGGGACTCATTAATATAATTAAAAGCGAAGTCAACCTTTTTGTCGTCGAGCTCTGCATGGCGGATAACCTTAATATTGTTATAGCTGTCGTTGGGAACGCCCTTCATCTTAGAATACTTATCATCAACAAAGTGAAGTGCACGGCGGATAAGGGTCATAAGCACGCGGTTCTCATAAATAGCAAAGGACTCTTCCTGCTCGGTAACGAGGATTTTATTGGGTGTAACCATATCCCCTTCTACCTTAGCAATAAAGTTGGTGTGCTGAGAAAGGTGCTTAACAGAATCGGGGCCTGTTTTACGGGCAAGCTCGATACGAACAACGTTTTCAATCTGCTTAATAAAACGACGCTGTTCATCAATTGCCTTCTGGATGTAAGGAAGTGCTTCTTCAATGGCTTCAACCCAGTCCATGTCAATGACTTTTTCGTTGGTCTTACCGGTCAGAGAGTCTTTGCCTTTGTCTCCGTCCTTTAAGCTTGCGGTTATGTAATTGTAAGTAAAGTCGTTTTGCAGGAGCTCCTGCATATACATATAAGCTCTGTAATATCTACCAAAGTCAGCCATGAGTACTTACTCCTCACTTAATTTGTCTGCTAAAAAAACTCATTATAAGGGCGAACAGAGTCCGCCCTTATTACGCTTAAATTATACAAGCTTCTTGAGCATACGCAGATAGCTCTTACACTCGCCCATGTTCTCTTCGCCGAAGAGTTCATCAATATAAGCACATAAACCGTCAATTTCATCACGGATGTAAGAAAGGTTAAGGGATTCGAACTTTCTGAACACCTTTCTTGCAAGAACGTAGTCGAGACCATCAATTTCTGTACCGCCGCAACCAACATAAGCAGGAACGAAGTCACGTAACTGCTTAACAATACGGTTACCGAAAGCTATACGGAAATGCTCGATTACGTAGTCGTCAAGAAGATTAATCTTCTTGATGTTTTCCTCAGAAACAACATTGTTAGCCTTAGCAACGTTGAGGAGTTCTTCGAAATAGTTGTAGTTGATATTGATGGAATCTGTGTAAGGTGCATCGAAGGGAACGCCCTTAGTATCAATGTTAATGGGCATTGCACGGTCGTAAACCTTATCTGTAATAGCAAATGTAGAGTCGTCGTTATTAGCTGTACCGATGTACCACATATTGCCGGGAATCTGAATCTGACCGTTAACGATATGTTTGGGGTCAGACTTCCAAGCGTTGGGAACAACGTCTACCACCCACTCATCGCGGGAAGGCATTTCAAGAATTGAAAGCATTTCTGCGAAGTAGTACTCAACACGTGCGATGTTCATTTCGTCGAGGATTACTGCATAGATGTTTTCATTATAAGATGCTTCGTACATAGCACGAAGAAGCTCGGTTTCGTTAAATTTCTTAGTAAATTCGTTGAAGTAACCGAAAAGTTCTGAACGGTCACGCCATGAAGGCTGAACGGAAGCGATAATTGCAGGGTTGTTGATAAACTTACCGAAAGCGTAAGGTAATGATGTTTTACCTATACCGGAAATACCCTGTAAGATAATAAGTCTTGTTGAAGCAAAGGATGCAATAAACAGACGAATGATCTTGATATCGTAGTAAAGGCCGAGCTGTGAACAAGCGAAGAGTCTGAACTGATCGCAGAACTCTGGAAGTGTGATTGTGTTGTTGTATACGGGAGGCTGATAGTTTGCCCAAAGCTCGTCGATTTCGGCAAGCTTGTAGAAACGCTTGTCGCCAAGGTTCTGCTCTGCCTCTTCACCGTTAAGTGTAGCCATTTCTTCGCCGGTAAGCTCGGAAATTTCGTTGGGGTTTAAGCCAATCTGAGAAACCTTCATAGAAAGAATCTTGTCCTTCTCGAGGTTTAATCTCATAACTTCCTTATTAAGAGCCTGAACCTCTTTAACTAAAGAGTCGGCATCCTTTCTTCTGCGGTGGCCTTTGATAAACTTTTTTACGGCGACGATGAGAAGCCATACCAAAAGTGCAAGCACAGCTACTAAAAGTACAATGGCTACAATAGCAATGAACCATGCAAGACCGCCAAGCTCGGTTGTGTATGCATAAATGATTTCAATGTATGCAGGAATATTGAAGGCACTGCCTATGCCACCAAAAAAGCCTGCTATGATTGACCACAGTGAGCCAAAAAACTGACCGAGAAATTCAAATAAGAATTTAAAAATTGTATCCACGGTACTTCGTCTCCTTAAAAAAATCTACCGTTTGCCACGGTGGGCATTTCGCCTTTGGTTAGGTTCCACATAAATGAAAACTAAATCAACGGCGGGTTGGTTTATTGTAGGGGAGCCGTCTCGGCTCCCGTCAGCCTTCATTTAAAATCAAGGCTTTCGGGAGGAATTATCCTCCCCTACATTATTTTAACCATGGTTAAAATTATAACCGTTACTAAATAAGCACCCCTGTGCTTTTAGGGACAAAATAATTTTTGAATTAAAAAGGCTTTATAGTCAAACTTAGATATTAAGCAAAATGCAGGTGTTTAATACACTTTACTTATTTTCCGAGTCTGAGTTTTGTCCAAGGCTTGCGAGGTATTCCTCGATAGCCCTTTGCTTCTGCTCTTCGGTAAGTTCAGCATTCTGAACAGCCTCTTGAGCTTCGGCAAGTGTTTTCTCTTTATTATAAGCTAAGAGGTTCATAATAACACGGATAGCTTCGTAAACAAAGAAAAGAATCATTGGAAGCAGAACACAGAGGAAAAATCCAAGCTGAGTTCTGATAAAGCCGAAGAAGTTACCTATTGCAGGGATTTTGGTGCCTGTATAAATGGCAACAATTGAAGAAGATGTTTGCATCTCTTCGTCTGCAATGGGGTTTGTATCTTTGTTATCACCCTGAGTTTTGTAGTATGTAATATCGTCATCTTCAATAATTTCAACAATACGGTGAGTATTGAGAGTCTGAACACCATCAATTTCAATTGGGAAAGTAACAATATCTCCTACTTTATACTCGTAGTCAATATCATTTGTGACCTTACTGAAAATAAGATCACCTTTATTGATTGTGGGTTCCATTGAGTATGATGCAACGTTCAAAGGTGCATAACCGCAGATGTTGGGGACCCCTGATGACTTTGAAGTAAGGGATAGCACAACAACCAGTATTGATACTATCAGAACCAATACAATGAGTACATCAACAATTGTATTTATTATCTTTTTTACTTTACTTTTCATAAGGGGTCTCCAATAAATTTAATTAGTAAATTGTTCGTTTATGTATCAATTATGCAGGCTCACCGGAAACAGTGAAGGAAAGACCGTTGATTGTCTGACCAGCGTTTGTATCGATACAGTCTTCATCCTGACCCTCGAACCAAACATAGAGGTTGTAGTATACAGCCTCGCCAGCTGCGAGATCTTTTACTTCAATAGGCTCGGCAGCAGTAGCTGTGATAGCAGCTGTTGTACCGGATGTAGCTGTAAGACCGCCGTAAGAGTCACCCTCTGTATCGTAAACACAGTTTGCGAAACCAACCTTCTGACCCTCAAATGCGGGGGTTGAGAGGTCTACACCTGTATCAGAACAGGGAACGAGAGCAACACGAGCATACTCAGCAGCTTCGATTGAACCAAGGTTCATCTCGATTGTGATGTCTGTGATTGTACCTTCATCACCGGCGTTCTTAATGTTGAGCATCTCTTTGTAAACATACTTAGCGCTGGAGCCAGCAGGAGAAACAGAAGAAATTGTGCCAGATGCTACTGCACCAGTTGTTTCGTTTGTAGATGTAGCAGTGAACCATGAGCTGCCTGTACCTGAAGATGCAGGGAACATTGTCTGAGCTGTTGTAGAACTACCCTGTGTATAAGTTACAGATGTAAGCCATGTCTTGTTAGCCTTACTGATTAACAAGGAAGAAGCTTTAACTGTTTTTGCGTACACACCATCAGCTGTAGCTGTTGTGTTCTGTGTGAACCATGCGAATGTTGCTGTGCTAAGAGCTACGAGAGCTACTAAAAGCATAGCGATGGAAGAGATGAGAACTCTTCTTCTTGAATTTGCTTTCATGAGAAATTCCTCCTAAAAAATAATTTTTTGCCCCTAAAACACCATAGGGATTTTTGTTTTTTATATTAGTGCCTTTGGCACTTAATACCGTTATTTTGTAGGGGCGGATACTATCCGCCCGAGGGTTTAGAATATACACCGTGTTTTGCGGGCGATTAATAATCGCCCCTACGGTATAAACCAAACCGACATTGTAAATCGCAAATATATTAGTTAAACCAACCTGCGCCGAAGGGTTTGGGGTCGTCTTCGTCCTCACGAACCTCGAAGAGCATACGCATACGAACGTGGCCGCCGCGGATATCGTCAATACACTCGGGGTCGTTGCCCTCTGCCCAGATTACGATTGTGTATTTATCAACCTGATCAACCTCGAAGTTCTCGGATGCAGTTGACATAACGCGTGTGTCGGTTTCGAACATAGTGCAATCGGTTTCGGCAATGTTTCTGTCGTTATATGTAGCCTTGCCGTACATTGCCTGCTCGCCGTTTTTATAAACCAGAACTCTGACAGCTTCGTCGGCAGACTTTGCTACACCTGTAACCTCAAGGTAAGCATCGTAGTCAAGAGCTTCCTGACCGTTGTTCTTACAATAGAAGGTATAGGCAACGTAGTTTTTGCCGTTATGAGAACCGTTGGCAGAAGTGTCAAGGTCTGTGGGAAGCCAAGTGTATGTAATATTTGTTACGTCCTTAACCTGCTTTGCAGAAAGCTTGTGGGTGTAGGTATTAAACTCAGGGTCTTCGCTGATGATAATACCCTTTCTGCCTGCAAAGGAGTCAACGCTAATAACAAGGTCGCCCCATTGAGTAAGCAGCATTGAGATAATCCAGAGCACCAGAAGCACAAATACTGTGGCTGAAATTACAATGCTTAAGATTCGCTTTTTCTTCTTATAATTGATAACATCGATTGAATCGTTGCGGACGTGAAGGTGTTTAATGTCAGAATCCGCTACGGATTTATCAATAAATTTGCTTAACTCCTCGGGAGTTACAGGCTGTTCAGTTTTAGGTTTTTTATTGAAAAGCAATATAATCACTCCGTTGGGGTTATTTTTTCGGGCGATTAATAATCGCCCCTACGGAAAAGCAATTCCGTTGATAAATAATTAGCTGATGGGGTTATTGTCTTCGTCGCAACCGATGAAGCCGAGCTGAACTGCAAGGTGGGCATCCTGAACGTCATCGTCGCACTGGGGGTCTTCGCCGTCAATCCAGAGGCTTATGGTTACCTCAGTAGGCTCCATAGCATTTAAATGGAAAAGACGTGTGTTGTTGGAATACTCCATTGTGCCGTAGGGTAAGTCGAAAGTATCCTGACCGTTTACGGGAGTGCCGCGGTTAGGCTCATAAATAGCAGAGTCGCCGTTTTCAGCAACGAAGCCTACACGGGGGCAATTGATAACGTCTGCCTTAGCTCCTGTGGAGTTGGTAGAAACCTTTGTGCCGTCTTCCATTTCCTCTTCTGTGCTTTCGGTTGTGAGGTGAACCCACATATCCTCAGTAGCAATAAAGAAGCATTTGAACTGGAGGTATGAGCGGTCGTTAGGCTGACGCTCGCTACCGCGCTGGTTTGTAAAGGTTCTGCCGTCGGTAGTAGTAACAGGGTCGAGGATAATATCCTCAAGATTTGTATTATACTGACCAAGGTAGCCATTAATCATTTCATTAGTGATAACTTTAACGTACTGGTCTAAATCTGTGCCGTGGTCTTCCATAGAAACCTTAAGCTGAGCACTAACGCTGATGTGCATATCTAAAGAATCGACACCTGCGAAGGTATTAATCTTAAACCATGCATAAGTTGAAGTAACCATAGAAAGAAGCGTAAGAATGGAAACAAAAACGATTAAAGCTTTGCGTTTTTTGAAAGGGACTTTTTCCTCGACCATTTCGTCAACTATTCTGCTCCAAAAGCCCATTGGTAACACTCCTTTTTAAAAAAATAGCAATACCCGCCAAACCGACACAGTTTTATGCCGATTTGCCGGAAATATATAACATAGAAATAGTAACAAATTACAAATAGGCATAATTTTGCCTTTGTTTTACTAAATTATATTACAAAAATATTAAAAAATCAAGTCGTTATAGTGCACTATTTACAAAAAACATAACCAAATTTAGAGGTTCATTTTATAACTATAGTTCAATTTATTTCATACTTTTCGTCATTTTTAATAATCGGATGTTTTTGCATTTGTTTAATAAATACAAACTTTAGGAAAAATATAAAATATTAACCAAAAACACTTGACAGCATTTAGTTAATATATTTATATACAAAATCACTATAACCCAATTAAACGTTAATTTTGCAAAACAAAAAGCTCCCCTGAAACTAAGGAAGCTTTGTAAGATTAAAGCAGCGTATTTACGTAAGCACTGAGGGCATCGAAATCGCCGTGAGGGTATTTACTTATATCTGCGTTTTCTTTATTAATAAGACAATCTGTTAAAAGAAAAACCTTGAACCCTAAATCTTTTGCAATCATATCGTCGCTTACGTCGTTGCCCACCATAAGGCAATCTTCTGCCCTTAAGCCTGTGCGGTTGAGAACATCCAGATAATAATTAGGGTTAGGCTTGCAGAAGCTTGTGTTCTCATAAGATGTAAAAAACTCGAAATCAGAAGGCTTTAAGCCTGCAAATGCAATTCGTTTTTCCGTAGCAATTGAGGGAAAAAGCGGATTTGTAGCTAAAATCAGGCGAAGTTTCTTTTCTTTTAAAGCTTTGACTGTTTCGGCGGCTTTGGGATTAAAACCGCAAACGGATTTTAATTCGTCAAAGTTTTCTTCGTAGAACTTATCGAAGTATATGGTATCTTTAAGATTTTCTTCGCCGTAAAAAGAAACGAAAGCATTCCAGAACACTTCTTCATTGGTATGTGTACCGTCGTTTTTTATCATTGCCCCTGTTCCCTTCCAGATTACAGAAATCAGTTCTTTGGGGTTATAACCTTGTGGAGCAAGTTTTTGAGATATTGCACCAAAATATGATTTAATGAAAACCTCCATATCCATTGGAAGCAAGGTACCGTCCAAATCGAAAAATACAGCTTTAAGTGACATTGTATCTCTTCTTTCGCAAAAATATAAAGCTATTTTATACCCTCAAAGTTGATTTGTCAACAACGGTGGCATGCAAAAAAGCTGCCTCACAAAATGTGAGACAGCTTTTGCTATTTAATGTTAAGTTATCAGTTAGAATATGTGTTACCAATAACAAGCTCGAACTCGCCTGACTCGGGACCACCGAGACCGCCGTTGAACTTAAGATTTGTATGTGTGCTGTCAACCACTACTCTGTACTGGTTGCCGCCTACGTTCTCCATCTGAACACCGGGCCACTCGGTTGTGCCGCCTACCATATTCCAAGAATGGCAGTAAACTGTACCCCAGCCCTGATTATCTGTGAAGTAGATGTAGTCGCCGTCAGCAGGAGGATTGTCAATGGGAGGATTATCAACAGGGGGATTGTATCCGCCACCGCCGTTGCCTGACCATGAACCTGCCTCGTTGCCTGTTGCTGTAAAGGTATTCTCAGAACCTCTTACAGTTACACACATTGTCCATGAGTTCCATGCTGTCTGGGTAAATTCGCCCTCGCAACGATAGAAGTTAATGGATGTAAGACCTGCAGGAACCTGGAATGCCCAAGTTACGCTGTCGGAGGTTGTACCCTCATAAGACTGCATACCCTCGTAGTCGTAGATGTAAATACGAGCGCCTGCGTCCTTAATCCAGCCTTCAGGTGTGCCGTCTACGAAATAGATGGTCTCTGTGCCATCATCAGGAGGATTAATAGGCTCTGTAACGATAGGTTCGGTTACAATAGGTTCTGTAATGATAGGTTCTGTAACAATAGGCTCTGTTACAACAGGCTCTGCGGTTGTGGGCTCAGTTACAACGGGCTCTACAGTTGTAGGCTCAGTAACAACGGGCTCTGCTGTTGTAGGAACAATAGTAACAGTAGTTGCCTCTGTAGCCTCTGTGGTGGGTTCAACAATAACAGGGGGTACATCTGTTGTTACTTCTGTAGCTTCGGTTGTAGGCTCTGTGGGAACAGGAATTATAATTTCGTTGTCCTGTACAGGCTCGCCGATTGCATAGTCAACAGGCATTTTTGCAATCCACTTCTGGATATTTGTTGCATCACGGATGTTGAGAACTTCGTTAGCGTCAACGTCAGCTAAGAACTGTGCATTTTCGCCGAGAGTTGTAATTTTTGCAATGTGCTTCTGAATGGAAGTTGCGTCCTTGATATTTACGTTGTCGTTTTCGTCAGCGTCGCCAAGGATGCCTGCTGTGGGAACAACAATAGGAGCAGTAACAGTTGTTTCAGCATCTTTTGTTGTTTCTGTGGGGGTTGTATCGTCACCAAAATCAAGTGTGGGAACGGGAACTGTGGGAGCTGCTGCTGTTGTAACCTCAGAAGGTTCTGTAGCAACAGTAGTAACTACAGGAGGAATTACGATGGGGTCTGAAGGCTCCTCTGTAGGTGTTGTAGCTGTTGTTATAGCCTCAGAAGGCTCAGTAACTACAGGCTTAACTGTTGTGGGCTGTGTGGGAGCTGTAGTAACAACAGGAGCTGTTGTTGTGGGCTCTGTTTCAATATCAACAGGGGGATTTACAACGCCGCCCTTACCGATGCATGCAAGATCAACTGTGATAACGTCCTCATCATCTTTTTCGTGAGATGTAGAGGGGTCGGAACCGTACTCGCCCATTGCATTATCAAGCATTGTTGTATCGAAGGGGATACAGTCAAGAGCAGACTCACCTCTTGTTGCTACAACCATTGCGCCGATACCGTTTGTTGTAAGGTAGTTAGCATCAATGCCGAGAACTGAGAGAGGAATTTTAATCTCATAGAAAGAGTCATAGCTGGTTTTGTGGGCACCCATAGAACCTGTGAAAGTCTTATAGTCTACCCAGTCAGCATCAGGATTAGTTACATCAGAGGGGTCCTCAGAATAGTTAAGGCCCATGATTGTATCCATGATGTTACCTTCTGCCATTTTATACTCGATACCTGCAGATGTAAAGTTCTTACAACCTGCACCGTAGTCTGTATTACCCTCAGCGTCAACTGCTGTAAAGAGAGCGGGTGTGCCAAGACCGGGCTTACCGCTCATATAAAGAAGATGGTCAACGGGTGTTTCGAAAGTAAGACCCATTTTCTGGCCCCAGATAGGACCGCCTGTATTGTTCTTGTTAGACATAGGTGTCTTAGAGGGGTCTACCCTGAGAGCAACAATAAGGGGAACGTCGAGAACACGACCGCCGTCAGAAAGAGAACCGTCGCCCTCTCTGTGCCATGTATCGGTTGTGTTTACCATCTGCCAACCGATATAAAGGTTTGAGCTGTCCCAAGCTGCAAAAAGAGCAGTTGTGTCAAGGAGACAGTTTTCGTGAGCACCCTTGTAGTGGTTAGCTACGTCCCAAGCTGCACCTTTTGCAATAAGCATGTCCTGAGTCCAATCGCTGAAGCTGCCATCGATTGTGATAGAACCCTGCTTACCAACCTGGCCATTGGGGTTTGTAGCGTAATAATCACTTACAAGTGCGGAATTGTCAATTCCTGCAGCAGATGTGCTTACGATTGTAGTAGATACTACAGTTGTAAGAATAAGCATAACTGCAAGCAAAAGTGATAAAAGTCGCTTACTTCTTTTCATAGTTAATTTCCTCCTATATAATAGTTCATTTACATAATATCAGCAATCTTTTGAAAATACAATATTAAAAGATAAATTTGCTACATTTAGATAAATTTTCGCCATGGTTTTTGTAGCTTTTTATTGTGGCAAATAAAAAAGAGCAGATTACTCTGCCCTTTTTATGATTGCTGTGGCTTTTGCTTTTTTATTCCGTAGATTTTACGAAGGAAGAAGGATATGAACTTAGGGTTTTCAATAAGTACGATTTTCAAACTCTACGCCTCCTGAAAATTAAGCATATTATTATAATGGTTATGGCGGCAACTACCACCACAAACTCGCAGGGTAAGAGGCTTGCAACCAAAAGCCCTGCCGCAAAAGAGAATACACAGCCTGCAGTTTTTTGTTTCATTAACCTCACCCCTATACTGCATAATACACGGCAAAATAAAAAATGTTACAGAAAATTAAAGGTATATATTGACATTTTCGAACAAGTGTTCTATAATACACTCATAAGAACATTTGTTTGTTTCGAGGCGTATATGAGATACATACTGCATTCTGACTGTAATGGTTTTTTTGCAAGCGTAGAATGTCTGCACAATCCCGAAATCCGCAATAAGCCTGTGGCGGTTTGCGGAGACACCGATATGAGGCACGGCATTATTCTGGCAAAAAACGAAATCGCAAAACAATACAATATTAAAACAGGTGAGGCTATATGGCAAGCGGTAGAAAAATGCCCTGAACTTGTAACGGTTAAGCCGCATTTTGACAGGTACATTAGGTTTTCAAAAGAGACAACCCGTATATACAGCGATTATTCTGACCGCATTGAACCCTTTGGCATTGACGAAAGCTGGATTGACCTTACAGGCTGTGTGAACAGCTTTGAAGAAGCTCAGGCTGTGGCTGAGCAAATAAGGAAAAGGGTAAAATATGAGCTTGGCATTACCGTAAGCATTGGGGTAAGCTTTAACAAAATCTTCGCAAAGCTTGGTTCTGACTATAAAAAGCCTGACGCCGTAACCTTGATTACAGACAAGAACTATAAGGATATTGTGTGGAAGCTTCCCGTTGAGGATTTGCTAAATGTAGGCAGGTCAACAAAAACCAAGCTTAACTCCATAGGGGTATTCACCATCGGTCAGCTCGCTAATTTTCCCTACCCTATTCTTAAATCAAACTTTGGTAAGTGGGCTGATATTCTGCATATGTTTTCAAACGGACTTGATATGTCGCCCGTAAAGGCGTTGGGCTTTGTAAACCTGCCAAAATCCATAGGCAATTCCACAACCACCTGCAGGGATATGAAAAATTATGAGGATGCAAAAATTGTTATGAACGTACTTGCCGACAGCGTTTGCAGAAGAATGAGAGAGCAAGGTTTAAGTGCAACTACAGTAACGGTTTCGTTAAGAGACACAACTTTAATGACAATTACACGGCAATGCAAAATCGAAACCACCGACATAAGCTGCGAGGTGCTTTCAGCCGCCTTAAAGCTTATAAAAGAAAACTACCGTTTTGATAAGCCCTTGAGAAGCATAGGAATATCCCTGAGCGATTTTAAACCTAAATTGGAGCCCCAACAGCTAAGCTTGCTGAGAGACGAAAAAAAACGAACACGGCAAAGTGCCCTTGACAGCTCTATTGATATTTTGAAAAAAAGGTTTGGAAGCTACTGTGTTCGCCCTGCGGTGTTGCTGGCTGACAGGAGTTTGTCGGGATTTTCGCCTAAGGAAGAACACACGGTGCATCCCGTAGGTTATTTTAGTTAAATTCAGAAAGTTTATATGGTAGGTGCGATTATTAATCGCCCGCAAAATTTAATTTGAAATAAACCTTTCGGGCGGATAATATCCGCCCCTACGGTAACAGAGGAAATAATACCGTTTATGTACGGAGGGTAATTTATGAAACAATACATATCGGTAACCGCAAGGTTTGACGAAGACGGAAACCTTCTGCCTCTTAAAATTCATTGGAACGACGGCAGAAGCTTTGAAATCGACAAAGTTACAGACATAAGATACGCCGCCTCGCTTAAAGCGGGCGGCGCAGGACTCAGGTACACCTGCCGAATTGCAGGAGCCGAGAAATATTTGTTTTTGGAAGAAAACCGCTGGTTTGTGGACGCCAGAGGTTAATCAGCAAGGCTTATTCTCAGGGTTGTGTCCTCAAACCACAACGGAAAGTCCATTGTGGTAATTATGCCGTTTTCTGACTCTAAAACCGTAGCAGTGGCAATATTGGAATTGTCATACTGCAGCTCGATATTACCATCATCTGTGAAAAAATATGTGCCTGTGTCGGTTTCCTGACTTTCATTATAACTTACAACATTCACTGAAAATCTACCGTTATCAAAGCTGACATAAACCCTTTGAACCCGAACACCATAGAGCAACGCAAGACCGGGAGTACCATTCTCCGCTTTGTTCTCAACCCAATAATCAACGTTATAAGTTGAGCCGAGGGTGAGTTCAGTAGTAACTGCCGAAGATGCCTCAACAGGCTCACTGGCTGTTACAGAAGCCTCGGTTGCCTCGGTATTTGCCGTAGTAAATTCCTCTGTGGCAGTAGCTTGGGCAGTAGTAACAGGCTGGGTGGTTTTTACATTATTAATCCCTAAAATATCTGTGCATATTGCAAAAACAAGAACCGCACAGGAACCTAAAAACAGAATCAGGAGCACCGCTGTAAGTATTTTTGCTTTAGTGGTGCTTTTGCTTTTTTCTTTCATTTACTGTCCCTCTCTTTCCTTAAGCTCTTCCATAATAACGCTTTTCTTTATCATTTTACCATTATAGAAAACATATTCTCCCGAACTTTTTTCGAGCTGAGCCATATCAATATCTGAAAACTCAGGAGCTTTATGTTCCTCTTTGATTTTTTCTTCTTCGTCTTCTTTACGGATGGTCTCGATATTCTTTTTTGCTTCGCCGGAAATTACACGCTTCATATCAGGATAAACAGAAGCGGTAATTATTGAGGAAACCCCTGAGGGCACCAACAAAAGCACAGCCAAAGCAACATAAGCAAAAATGGTGTAAAGAGCTACAACTTCGCCCCACACAAAGGACAAAAGCCCCAAAATCATTATAGGTAAACTTAAAACAGCAAGGTAAGCCACAACACCGACAGTTGCAAGGAAGTTAGCTTTAAGCTCGCCAAATGTCATCAACGCACTATTTTTGTAAACGTCCTTTAGCTTCAGGTCGAAAAACGCACTCATCATCGGCAAACCGTAAAGTAAAAAAACAAAAAACAAAGCCAACAGTAAAGAAACAAAAAACATTACGTAAAACACAGGGCTTGCCGCCGAGAGGGCTTTGTAAATAATTATACCGTGATAACACCCTACAAATGCCACGTAAGCCACTATTCCGTGTAGCAAAAACGCCTTGAAATTCTCTTTAACTGCACTTATATACTCAGAAAAAATACTGAAGGCGAGCTCGTCGTAATAAATATTTTTACTTACTACCACTACACCCGAATAAAAAGGAGCCGCCAATACCATAGTTAAAGGCAAAACCACCGTGGGATACGGCAAAAGGAATTTGCACAAAAGGTAGCATAATACAAAAGCCACCGCAAAAGGCACGGCAAAAATAAGATTTACCAAAACAAATTTACCGAGATTTGAAAAATAATTTGAAATAAACTTTTCAATTCCCATCTTTTTTCTTTCAGTTGTCATTTTACACATCCTCAAAGAGTTTTAGAAAAAGAGCTTAGAAACAAAGCTCCAGAAAACCATATCGCACAGAGCACCCACCGCCGAAACAAAAAGGAAGTAGACACACCTGAAAAGATACTTTTTAACCGAAAGCCGAATAGGCACAGGGCTTTCAGACTTAGAAAAAATATGCCGAGCAATATTAATCGACATATTGCCTGACTCTGCACACATAAAAGTAAGAGCAAGCGAAAACACAAAGGCACCGGGCAAAACAACCACTATGTAAAAACCAAGGCCTTTAAGCCCGTAGGTACTTATGAGGTAAGCGGCTGAAAGGCCAGTACCAAAACCCTTGAATGCAAGAACCAAAGGAAGCACACCCACACCCCAAGGTGAAAGTCCGCAAAGGGCAGCGGCAACAATAAAAATAAAATTAGAGGCAAAATGAGCCGCAAAGGATGAAAGCATCCCCAAGGAAAGTCTGGACTCAAGATTTGTGGTAAACAGAAAATCCATATCAAGCAAAAAAGCTTCGTCAGCTTTTACCGAAACAACTGCTCCCCACACTACTCCTACCGTAAAACACAGGGTAAATAAAATAGCAGAAATATTCCTTTTCAGAAAAATACTCAAAGAAAAATCCCTTTTACCTCTATTGGGTCGGCTTCTTACAGGTAAAGATAATATAACGCCCTTCATTTTCAGTCTCCTTAACCAACGGTTGTCCGTTTTATAGTTAGTAGAGTTTATGCACATAAAGGGCTTAATATGATTAAGCTTCGGCGGCTAAATCTTCTGCACGTTTTGTGCAGGCTTTCATAGCATCGTCAATGGCTTCTTCAAATCCATGGGCATATAAACGCTCCAGCGCGGCAATAGTTGTGCCTCCCTTGGAGCTTACCTTCTGAATAAGCGTGTCGGGGTCGTCGCCTGATGAGCGGAGCATTTCGGCACTGCCCTCCAGAACTTTTGCAAAAAGCTTCATAGCTACTTCCCTGTCAATTCCCTGAGCCTCAGCACTGTCGCACACAGCCTTTGCGAATAAATAAATATAAGCAGGGCTTGAGCCGTTTACGCTTATTACGGCATTCATCAGGCTTTCGGGTAAAATCTCAACCACACCTGAGCACTCAAACATACCCTTAACAACCCCGAACACTTCGTCGCTTACGTTATCGGACGGTGAAAGTGCGGTGGCACCTTTGCCTAAAAGCAAGGGTGTATTAGGCATAACTCTTACAACAGGCGCGTTAATAGAAAGCTTGCGTCGTACAAAATCAATGGTAATACCTGCAGCAATAGAAACAAAGGTTTTATCCATTGTTGCTTCAGATGATATTCCCTCAATAACCTCGCCGTACTGCTGTGGCTTAACGGCAAGCACTATAATATCAGCCTCTTTTGTAAGGCTCAAGGATGAGTCAGAAACACTTAAGCCCATATTGGCAAAGGTACTGAGCTTTTCCTTAAATACGTCATAGACGAAAATATCTTTTTTTTCAAAGCCTGAGCGAACTAAACCGCCGATAATAGCGGTAGCCATATTGCCGGCACCGATAAATCCGATTTTCATAAAAATCCCTCCAAATTATAGCGTGAAGTTTTTATCTTTATAACAAGTAAAGCTGTAACCAAAACGGTTTTCGTTACCGTCACGGTCATAGTCACCGTAATAGAAAAGGTCGAGCTCATCCGCACGGCGGTAAAGAAGGCCGTAAACACAGCTTGAACCTGCGTGGTGGTACTCAAGAACCACTCGTGTAAACTCGGCTTTGTCTATAAGGCTTAAGTAAATTTCGCCCTCAATAACAGGCGAACCCAAAGTAACGTAATCTTTGTAAACGTATCCCTCTCTGCCGTCGGCAGTTTTAACGTGATACCAAGTGTTGTTCACAAGCTTATCTTCCACCAAAGTTAAAGTATCAGGATAACTTAGCCAACCTAAGCTTTCGAAGCTGGTTCCTGCTCCGCTTCGGAAATTCACCTGAGTTCCGTTTATGTATGCGGAATTCTTTGCAGGAGTATCTGTGGTTTTCTTTTCCTTTGCCTCAAGAATCAGAGTACGGATTTCAGAGTCGCTCTTTAACCCGTAGTAACCAATGTTATAGGCAAACGACACAAGAGCATCAAACTGTTGTTGGTTATAATTGGCATCCAAGGATACAAGGTATGAGTTAACATTAGATGAATAACCGCCGTTGTTGACGGTATCGCAAAGCATGGCGTAGGCTTCGGTTTTGGTCATATCATTATAGAAGCTTTCGCCGGTATAAACAACCCTGCCATAGCCTAAGGTTGGTATACCCCCTGCGAGGTCATCAAAATAAACGTTTCCAACGTAACCTTCAAATGCCGCAAGCAAGGCTATCATCTCGTCGCTTACACGACGCTCCTCCTGCGTTTCTTTAAGTAAGTCCTTATTCTCGCGTACAAAAACCGTGGTTTTGCTGTCGGCACAAGATGAAAAGTAACCGTTTAGCTTTGCGTAAGCTGTTACCTTAAAGGTACCGGCTGTATTAATTGAGGTAGTGCCTGTCCAGATTATTGTGTTGCCGTCAGCCTTTTTGCTTGTGGCATCAACAGTTCTTTTTTCTCCGTTTATATCAATTTTAAACTGAACTGCAGTTCTGGTTTTATCTGTAATTGCAACAAGGTTTACCGCTTCGTTTTTGGCAACTGTGTTGGGGTAAGCATACGTAAACCTTACAGGCTCTGCCGCACTTACCGTTACCAAACAAGTTTTTTCACCTTTTGAGGAATATGCTGAAATTACCGCTGTGCCCTCTTTTATGCCCGTAATAAAGCCGTTGGCAACTGTGGCTATGCTTTCGTCAGAGCTTTTCCAGCTGATACTTTCTGATGAATAGGCACTGTTATAAAAGGTTTTGCCCTTTGTAACAGTAACCGTTGCATACTCAACTGTAAGCCCTGAAGTAGCTTTGGTAACCGTTATATTGCATGTAGCAGTTTTGCCCTGAGCGGTAGCTGTAATAACAGCCTTACCCTCGCTTAAGGCTTTAACCAAGCCGTTATTCACATTTGCTACCGACTCGTTGCTACTTGACCAATCAGTGTTATCAAGAGGTGAAGTCAGGACATAGTAATTGCCCTTTTCGACGCTCGCCTGAGAAACAGAAAGGCTAAAAGTGTTTGGTTCTGTCTGAGGCACCGTGGTTTCAGGCTCAGATACGGAAGGCACTGTTGCAGAAGGTGTTGAAGGCGTTACAGGCTCTGTAGGAGCAACAGGTGTATAGGGCTCACCTGTTACAGAAACAGTACAAATTGCGGTTTTACCCTTAAAGGAAGCTGTAATTTCTGCCGTACCCTCGGTTAAACCTGTAACCTCACCTTTTTGAGAAACCGTGGCAACTAAGCTGTTTGAGCTCTCGAACTTAACCAAAGAATCCAGCGAAGAGCCGAGAATAATAGTCGACAGCTTAATACTTTCGCCTGTTTTAATTGATGCTTTGCTCTGTGTTAAATAAAAATTGCCCGTAAGGCTGATTTTTGCTGAAACGCCGTCGCTTTCCAGCAAAGAGCTTGAATACCAGTTGGGATTTGAAACAGGCGTAACGGAAGGAGTTACACTTTCAGAAGGCTTTGTCACAGCTTCGGTAGCAGGCTCAGTGGGTTGCGTAGCCTCTGAATCGGGCTCCGTAACTTCAGTTGGAGCTGTGGGAACCGTAGTGCCTGAATCACTGAGCACAAGACTTAAATCCGCATAACTTCGGTAAACATAGCCCGTGCTTTCCCCTATTAATACTTTAACCCAATACTCGTCGCTGTTGTCAAGAACACTAAAATCCTGACCCTTATCAAGAACGCCCATAGAGTCATAATCTGTGGAAGGGCCTTTACGGAAATTTACTTCCTCATTGGTTTCTCCTTTGAAGGCAACTGAAGAATCCGCAGGAACATCAAGATAGTCAACCGAACAGTAGCCTTCGTCGCCGTTTGATCGTCTAACGTTCGCCCATCCGTTTTCGCTATTAGCAATGAGAGTAAGGGTCTCACTAACGCCTAAGGTTGTAATAAAGTTACCGTCTGAAATTTCGGGGGTACTTCTCAGCCTTACGGCATCGGTGGTTACCACCGAATTATCGGCGGACGAGGCAGAAAAAGAGGCAACAGAAAATACGGATAAAACACTTATAACTATAATTAAAACAGAAATTAAACGTAAGCTTAAATTCATCTTCACTTTACTGCCTCCTTTTTTAAAAATAAAGGGGCGGAAAATCCGCCCCTTAAAAGCAAAACTTTCGTAAAATAATTATATCACAAAGTGTTTTGCTAATCAACAAAAGATTTTATTAAAATTTAAAGCGATGCCGCCATACGTTAAGGTACAAGGCTATTAGCCTTGACAGGCACAAATCGTAGGCAACAAATACCGCATTACCCATCAAAAGAAATACCAAAGGCATATTAACGCCAAAAAGGCTGAAGCTTTCCTCAGGGATTGATAACAGAAAGATGCTTACATAGTAGGCGGCAATGGCAACAAGATTAAAATAAATAAGCTTTAAGCCAAAACTCAGCCACTTAAGCTTAATGCGTTCAAAAAAGCTTTTGAGTATGGGATATATGCCTAAAATAAAAGCATAGTAAATTACCGCCTCTTTGTCGCTTGCAATAAGAAAAGAAAGAACCGTCACACCTGCGTAAACACCTATTGCCCAAGCAACGCCGAACTCAATAACTATAGAAACCAGCAAAATTCCTGCAAAACAAGGCAATGCATAAGTACCCACAGGTAAAACTCCTGTAAGAAGCATAAGCACAAGCGAAAGAGACGCCACTACTGCACCAAAGGCTACTTTTCGAGATTTCATAGTTTCACCTTAACAGCATCGTATGCAGTCGCCGCCCATACACTCACAGCAGCAATCCGCACACAAAAGTCCTGAGCATATATCACAGGTGCTGCAGCCATTCCCCTGCGTCCTTGTGCTCTGCTGATTTGAATAAGCACGCTGGCGGTTACACATATTGAACGCCTGCCTGAATTCATTGTTTTGAGGTTCCATATCACAAGCGGTTTTAAAATTATTAAAAGCTCTGTCTGTCCAGCCGCGGCGGTAATCAATCATACCGGATAGAAAATACCACTCAGCGTCACGCTTTTCTGCAGGCACACCGTTTAAAATAGTCTGGGCGTCATCGAGCCTGCCGTTTTGAATATAATTTCTTACATCGGGATAATTGGTATGTGTGTAAGCGGCATTGGCATAGGAATAGGTATTGCCATAATTAGCACCGCCGTAAGCATTGTAACGCTTGCCCTCTCGCCTTAATTTCTGGATTTCATCATAGGCTTCATTAACCTCTTTCATCTTCTCAGAGGCTACGTCTGCCAAGGGACTGTCCTGATAATTATCGGGGTGATACTTTTTGGCTAACTCTCTGTATGCTTTTTTAATCTCTGCGTCGGTGGCATTTTCTGAAACACCTAAGACGGAATAGGGATTTTTATTCATTTAACTTTTCCTTTCGGGATAAATGATGTTTCTTTGCTTTATAGCTAAACCGCTATAGATTATATTGTCAAGTATATCGTTAAATCTCTTTTTGTCAATAAGCTCGTAGGCTTTTGTAAGCAGATAGTATGACTGAGAAATGGTTTGGTCAATTTCATTACGGTTGGCGTGGACGTCAGAATCAAATTTAAGTAAAAAGGGATTAAAGTTTCCGCTTTTGCTGTCTTCATCCAAATCATCGGCGGCATCCATAAGGTAAATCCATCTGCCTAAATGATAACCGAACTGAGAAAAAACCTTTTTTTCAGCTTCGTCTTCAGCCTCAAGCACCATAACAGCTTCAAGCATTTTGGCTGTAGGCTCTGCCGACATATCAAGGCAAACGTTCTCACTCTTTTCGCACTTAAGCTGAGAAAAATACATTTCTTTAACAATATTTTCGTACTTCGGAAAGCTTTTATTTGCTTTTTTGTGCCAGCGAGAGAAAAAAGGTCTTATAAGCGTACAACCGACTTTTTTGAAAAAGCCTGAATCTGAAATACTGTCAAGCAGCTTATAGTAGGAAGTTATAACCGTTAATGCCGCACCTTTGCTTAAAGCCTCGTCCGCCTTAACGGTATAATTACACTTTTTAAGAGGGTTAAAGGGGCATCTGCCGCTTTTAAAACCGCAGCACTCACTACTCCTTGACATTAATAAAAGAGAAAGAAAGGTACAGTCATAATTTAAAATAAATCTGGCAAAAAGAGAATAGTTCTTACCAAGGGTTTTGCAAAGGCTGCAGTAAACCGAGCGATACACCTCATAGTCTTTGATTTTAAGTTCGGGCTTATGAATGTAAACATAGCCAAACATAGACTTTCCCCCTTTCTCATACATATAATAATATTTATTTGCTATATATTAATTAACAAGGTGTAAATTTTCTTGAATATCCGTGAAAATAGTAGTATTATGTTAGTATTACTTTTACGGAGATTATTATGAACTCTTACGATTTTGACAAAACCATTTATAAAAACGACAGCTCTACTGACTTTCTGCTGTTCTGTCTTTTAAGGCACCCTAAGGCATTAAGCTGTGTACCTTCTATTATAGCAGGGTATGTCAAGTACTTTATCTTTAAAAAAGGCAGAAAAGAAGATTTTAAAGAAAAAGCCTTCAGTATTGTAAAATATTGCGATATTAACAAGGATGTTGCGGATTTCTGGCAGAAAAACAAAGGCAAGATTAAAAATTTTTACCTTAAACAAAAAAAGGAAGACGATGTTATTATATCCGCTTCACCGCGGTTTTTGCTTGAGCCGATTTGCATCGACCTTGGCATAAAGCACCTTATCTGCACTGAGGTTGACCATAAAACAGGTAAATTTTTAAGTCTTAACTGTTGGGGCAAAGAAAAGGTTGTTCGCTTTAAAATGAAGTTCAAAAACGCTGAGGTTAAGGAGTTTTACTCTGATAGCTACAGCGACACACCAATGGCAGAGCTTGCAAAAGTAGCCTTTATTGTCAAAGGCGAAAAGTTATTGCCGTGGAAATAAAATATAAACGAGGGGTTTTTGAAATGAAAAGTAAATTTATTAAACCGGTTGCAGTTTTTCTTTGCTTACTGACAGTTTGTGTTGCTTTTGCCGGATGCAAAGAATCAGACACAAACGGCACCGGCAGCATTATCTCTTCGCCTGCTACCGAGGCTGTTGTTACCGAGCCTTATAAAGATGACCTTTCTTTTGTTCCTTTCAAGGAATACAACCTTGAGGAAGACACCGACGTTAAAAACATAATTCTTATGATTGGCGACGGTATGGGCGAAAACATTATTGAAAATGCAGAAATCGTAAAGGGCGACAAGCTCTCTATGCGTAGTATGCCTTATAAATGCTACGTAACAACCGACTCACTTGACGGAACCACAGATTCAGCGGCGTCTTCCACCGCTATGAGCTGCGGTGTTAAAACCCACAACAAATACATAGGGGTTGACGAAAACCGCGAAGCTGTGGAAACAATTACGGAGTTTGCCAAGGCAAGAGGACTTAAAACAGGCGTGGTTGCTACTCAGATTATCCCCCACGCAACACCTGCTGGAATGGTGGCTCACGTTGAAAACCGTAATCTTTACAACGTAATCTTAAAGCATATGGTAAACGCTAATGTCGACGTAATGTATGGCGGAGGAAGCGAGTACACCGACACCGCAAAAATGCAAAAGAGAATTGAAGCCGCCGGCTACACATATATTAAAACAGCCGACGAGCTTTATGAAAACGATTTAGAAACCCCTGTAATCGGTGCTTTTAACTGGGGCGGTATGTATGCAGGCGGTCTTCCCTCTTTAACAGATATGACAGCTTCAGCTTTAGAGCTTTTAGAGGGCGAGGAAGGTTTCTTCCTTATGGTTGAGGAAAGCTACATTGACATTACCGAGGCAGACCTTGATATGGATGGCACAATCAAAGAAATGCAGGTTTTTGACGAGTGCATCGACTACACCTTAAGTTGGGCAGAGCAGCACCCCGGCACACTTGTGATTGTTACAGCCGACCACGAAACAGGCGGTGTTATTGTGCCCGAAGACAAAAAGCCCGAAAACGTTAACAACGACTGCTTTACATCAGGCGGTGAGCACACAAGCACCAATGTTGCACTTTTTGCGGCAGGTGCAAAAGCAGGCGAGCTTTTTACAGAGGATTTAATTGACAATACGGATATTGCAAAAATTATGCGAAAAGCTTTAAACGATACATACGGCGAGGCGGAAGTTAAGATACTGAACGAGGTTAGCCAGTAAACCGTTAGCCGCGGTTTAGCCACCCGAGGGCAATTCCGCCTTTGCAGGTTAGCCAACCGCAGACATTTCAATAAAACATTCGGGCGGATAATATCCGCCTCTACAAAATAAACAACGGCTCCTTTTTTAGGAGCCGTTTTTCTTTAGCATCCGCAAGAACAAGAACCTTGCTTACTGTCGCAGATATTGGGTGGGAAGAACTGGTCTTTGGGGAAATCGAGGCGTGAGAATACCTCGCAGGGGTTATCGGTAGAGTTGGTGCACTCTTTCTTGGGAATGCAGAAATCATAGGAATGAACCAGAAGCTGAACGTTACGCTCTATCTGCACAATTGAGAAAAGTCCCAGAGTAACGGTTACGCATCTTGTGCCGTCGTCAGTAGGCTCACCGCCCACACAGTTACAAACGCACTGAGGAACTGAGCACGGAAAACGATTAAGGCTTGAGCAAGAACCGATTTTTGCCGACAAAGCAATGGGTTTTGCAACCTGAACGTTAACTCTTGGTAAGCTTAAGGTCTGGGCTTCGGCAGGGTCTGAGCCGTATTCGGTTGAGAAAACCTTAACGTTGCCGTCTGAGCCGAAAAGAATTACCTTTTTGTTGAACATTGCTGTACCCTGAACCTGAGTAGGAGTAGCTCCTGCAGAGGAGTAAAGGTCTAAGGTTACGCTGAAAAAGAATGTAATATCTACCGAGTAGAAGCCCTTGTTAAAGGGTACGGGCTCTAAATTTGTAGTAACGGTGAGAACCTCGGCATCTCTTAACCGAACATTGACAGAATCATCTACCAGAGCCTGAACTTCCTCGGTAAAGAAAACCCTTAAATCGTTTATGCAGTCCTTGTCTGAGCAACTGTCATACACACGCATTGCATCAATACAAACGGCGTTTGAGCAATCGTTTTTGACGTCATTGCTGTCGCACATCGAGATATTTACATTATCACTCATAAGCTACCTCCGAATAGTTTTTACTTTATATTATGGAGGTTATCGAGATTTGTGAAAAAAGAGCGGTATGAATTTACTCAACCGCTCTCTTGAACTATTAGTATTTAAACAATTAATCCGCCGTAAATTAAAGTTTTCCTCTAAGAGTAAGCTATCCAAAGGCGGAATTGCCCTGCAGGTGGCTAACCTGCCAAAGACGGAATCGCCCTCAAGGGGCTACCTTGCGGTCAGAGTTTTTCCATTTTGCTGAAGTTTGCCATAAGGGTTTTGGTGCCGACGCTGTCGAAGGAAATTTCCATCATAGTGTCTTTACCCATGGGCTCGGCTTTGATAACCAGACCAATGCCGAAAACCTTATGCTTTACCCTGTCGCCTACTTTGTAGGAATTGCCTGAAGATGCGACTGTTGCCTGAGTTGCAGGCTTTTTGATGCCGTAAGGATTGTAAGCGGATTTATTAGCTGAACCAATACCGATTTTTGAAGCAGTTGAAGAAGAACTCTCGGCAGAACCAAAAGCCTTGGTTACGCCTGTACGCTCTAAATACTGCTCGCTGATTTCCTCGGCAAAGCGTGAAACCTTATTGTGCTGGGTGGAACCGAAAAGCATACGGCTACGGGTGCAGGTAAGATAAAGCTTTTTCTTGGCTCTTGTAATACCAACGTAAGCAAGGCGATGCTCTTCATCAAGCTCTTCGCCAGACATTAAAGCGGCAATTGAGGGGAAAATGCCCTCTTCCATACCGATAAGGAAAACAGTTGGGAATTCAAGGCCTTTTGAGGAATGTAAGGTCATCATAGTGGCACAGTCTGCCTCGGAGTCGTAATTATCAATATCTGTCTGGAGGGAGATTTCCTCTAAGAATGCTGAGAGGTTAGCCTCCTCGCCATATTCGTTCTCAAAGGTATTGATGTTTGAAAGTAATTCGTCGATGTTTTCAATGCGTTCATCGGCGTTTTCTTTTTCGGCTTTGAGGTAAGCTTTATAATCAGTATGCTCTAAAATAAGATTATATAATTCCCCTAAAGAAGTATCCTCATCGTTTGCGGCCTCAATAAGACCTGAGATAAGTGAGTGGAATGCCATAAGCTTTGAGGCACCGCGTGAAAGCTCAGGGAAATCGGAAGCATGACCGATAACTTCAAAAAGACTCTCGCCTATTCCCGCACCGATATCAAGAGCTCTGCCAATGGTGGTATCGCCGATACCACGCTTGGGTTTGTTGATAATACGGCTGAGGCGTAAGCTGTCGTTTGGGTTATTGATAACCTGAAGATATGCGGTCATATCCTTGATTTCTTCACGGTCATAGAAGCGATGTCCGCCGATAATACGGTGAGGCACACCTGCACGAGCCAAAGCCTGCTCAACTGCGTTTGACTGAGCATTCATTCTGTAAAGCACGGCAAAATCGGAGAAGTTTGCACCCTTTGCAACCTCGTCAAGAATTGTATCGGCTACAAAACGAGCCTCTTCCCTTTCGTCGTAGGCGGTGTGAAGAGTTATCTTTTCGCCCTCTTCGTTCTGAGTCCAGAGGGTTTTGCCTTTACGCTGACGGTTGTTCTGAATAACGTCATTGGCGGCGGCAAGGATATTCTTTGTGCTTCGGTAATTCTGCTCAAGGCGGATTACGGAAGAGCTTTTGAAGGTATCTTCAAAAGAAAGAATGTTTTCAATAGTAGCTCCTCTGAACTTGTAAATACTCTGGTCGTCATCACCAACTACGCAGATGTTGCCACTGCCTCCCGCCAGTAAGCTTACAAAGCGGTACTGCACTCGGTTTGTGTCCTGATATTCGTCTACCATTATGTACTTGAACTGACGCTGATAAAGCTCTAAAACATCCTTATTTTCCTCAAAAAGAAGAACTGTGTTTAAAAGCATATCGTCAAAATCCATTGCGTTGGCATCTTTAAGCTTTTTCTGATAAATGCCGTATGCCTTGGCAATGGTCTGCTGACGAACGTCAAAAGCAGACTCAGTTTTCATCTGCTCAGGAGATTTCATCTCATCCTTTGCGGAAGAAATTGCGGCAAGAACTTTGCGGTGAGGAAGCATTTTTTCGTCAACGTTAAGCTCTTTTAAAATATCTTTCATCAAACGACGCTGGTCATCGGTATCGTAAATTGTAAAATGAGAGCCGTAGCCGATTCTGTCGCCAAAACGGCGTAAAATTCTGGCACAGGTGGAGTGGAAGGTTGCCGCCCAGATGTCGGCACCGCCCTCAGGCACAGACTTGCAGATTCGCTCTTTAAGCTCTGTTGCCGCCTTGTTGGTAAAGGTAATGGCAAGAATCTGCCAAGGCTCGCAAAGACCGCACTGAAGAATGTAAGCAATGCGGTTAACAAGCACGGTGGTTTTACCTGAGCCTGCACCTGCTAAAATTAGCAGAGGACCCTCGGTATGAAAAACAGCTTTCTGCTGCATATCGTTCATTCTGCTGAAACGTTTTCTGATTTCCTGTGTATCCATAACTTAAAAATCCCTTCAAAAAGTCTTTTCATTTTACCACAAAATGATTTTTGTATCAATATCAGAAAAGAATTATATCAGAATAAATCTGCAATCAATATCTTAGAGGCTGATATTATCAGCCCGAAAGTTTTATTTAATATCAACATTTTTGCGGGCGAATGATATTCGCCCCTACAATAAAAAACCGCAACCCGTAAAAGGGTCACGGCTGAAAATTATTTTGCTTTAAAAAGCACTTCGCTACGAATTGATATGGCTTCGTCGTACTTATCGGTAATAATAAGCTCAACGTATGAACCTGCAGTTACTACAGATGATTTTTCCGCAATAGCCAAAAGCTCAGGCGAATAGCTTGCACAAAGGTCTTTCTGAGACTGAAGTCGAAGCTCAAGCTTTTCAGCAACACGCTTTGCGGCTTCTTCGTCAACTGCTTTGATTAAAACAACCTCATCAATTTCAGTTGCGGAATTTTTAGAGACCTCTGCGGCAAACTCCTTAATATCAGCAGGGTCAATGCCGTAGTAAAGCTCAAGTTTATCGAGAGAATCGATAACCCTCATATTATCTCCGCCGCCAAAAACTTCGGCGTTAATTTTATCCATAGCATCAACAAGGGGGGTATCGTTAAGTGTTTGTGAATTGTCGCCACAAGCTGTAAGCATACACATACACATTAAAACTGCAACTGCGGAAAGAATAATCTTTTTCATAAAACCTACCTCCAAAATTATGTAGGCTTATTCTATCACATCAAATTCCATTTGTATAGATAATTTGTAAAATAATGTCGGATTTTACAGAATATTTTTGAGATAGTAAAATCCATTGACATTATTATTAAATATAAATATAATTTTGATTATACGATATTTATCAAAACCGAAAGGTTGTGTATAATCAGATGAAATATGGCATAAGCGAAAAAAATGGTAAGTTTGCTTATTTACAGATTTATGAGCAGATAAAAGAAGATATTGTAAGCGGAGCACTTGAATTCGGCAGTAAACTGCCATCCAAAAGGCTTTTATGCGAAGAAACAGGTGTAAGTGTTATTACCATAGAACACGCCTACTCAATACTTTGTGACGAAGGATATATTGAAGCTAAGGAGCGAAGCGGTTACTTTGTTATTTACAAAGAAAGCGACTTTTTATCATCCTTTGATTCACATTATGAAGCTGAATTTATAAAACCAAATCACTCAAAAACCGAATGCGATTTTCCTGTTTCGGTTTTGCAAAAAGCTGTGAGGAAGGTATTAAGCGATAAGGAAGGCGAGATTCTCAAACGTTCGCCTAATCAGGGCCTTGACGAGCTGAGAAATGCAATTGCCAAGTACCTCTACCGCAGTAACGGCATCAGCGTTTCGCCTGAGCAGATTGTAATCGGTGCAGGTGCCGAGTACCTTTACAGCCTGATTTTGCAGCTTTTGGGTAAAAACAGGATTTTTGCTCTTGAGAATCCCTCTTACGAAAAAATCCGCAAGGTATATTCTGCAAACAGCGTTAAAACCGATATGCTTACCTTAGGCAGAAACGGTATAAAAACCGCTGAGCTTAACCGCACAGTGGCAAGTGTGCTTCATATTACGCCTTTTAACAGCTTCCCCTCAGGGATTACTGCAAGTATCGGAAAAAGGCAGGAATACTTACGCTGGGCCGAAAAGAGAGAAGGCTTTATTATTGAAGATAACTACTCCGCTGAGCTTACTGTTTCAAAGAAAAATGAAGATACCGTGTTCTCTCTTTCTGAAAACGGCAGGGTTATTTATCTTAACACTTTCTCAGAAACCATTGCACCATCAATGAGAATCGGCTATATGGTTCTTCCTGAAAATCTGTTGAATGATTTTAACAGGAAGCTGGGTTTTTACTCCTGCACGGTACCAACTTTGGACCAGTATGTACTTACTGAGCTTATTGAAAGCGGAAATTTTGAACGCCACATAAACCGAGTACGAAGAGCCAAACGCAAACTCAAATAATCTGGTTATATTATTTTTATCTATTTTGGATATTTCGATATCATCAGCAAGTGATATAATATGCTCATCAATGAAATGGAGTTGAGTTTTATGGAATACAAAAGAATACTTACTGTTCAGGATATTTCCTGCGTTGGTCAATGCTCGCTTACTGTAGCGTTGCCTGTTATTTCTGCCTGCGGTGTAGAATGCTCTGTGCTTCCCTCTGCTGTGCTTTCTACCCACACAGCAGGTTTTTCGGGCTATACTTTCAGAGATTTAACTGAGGATATGCCTGCAATCAATGAGCATTGGGGCAAAGAAAGCATTAAATTTGATGCTGTTTACACAGGTTACCTTGGAAGTACAAAACAGATTGATTACGTTAAAAACATCATTGCTACCTCTCTTAAAGATGGTGCAAAAGCTATTGTTGACCCTGCTATGGCTGACGGCGGTAAGCTTTACCCCGGCTTTGATATGGAATTCGTTGAGGCTATGAAGGGGCTTTGCGGCAAAGCCGATTATATTATCCCCAACCTTACAGAGGCTTGCTTTTTAACAGATACAGAATACAAAGAAGAATACGATAAAGCGTATATTGACGGAATTGTTGAGAAACTTCTCGATTTAGGATGCAAGAATATTGTTTTTACAGGTGTTTCTTACAGAAAGGGCTTTACAGGTGTTCTGGTTGTTGAAAATGGTACCCAAAGCTACTATGAACACGAGCTTCTGCCTAATTCCTGCCACGGCACAGGCGATATTTATGCATCGGCCTTTACAGGTGCTTTTGTAAGAGGCAAAAGTGCTTTTGAAGCTGCAAAGATTGCCGCTGACTATGCACTGGAATGCATCAAGGAGTCTGCCAAAGATGCTGAGCATTGGTACGGTGCACGCTTTGAGCCTGTTCTTGGCAAGCTTATTGAAATGGTTAATAATTAATTCTTAAAATGATAATGCCAACTTTGCAAATAGCAAGGTTGGCATTTTTTATAATAATTCTTTTTTAATTAAATCAACAGTAATTGAGGTATTAAGCATCATAGCATCGTAGGGGTAAATCTCTTTCACCTTGCCTTTGTAGTATCTGTCTACAAAATATTTTACAGCATCCTCTTTGCTTTTACCTGCTTTTAAAATGCTTACAATTTCATCAGCAGTGTCAACGGCATTTTTAAGAGCTTTGTTAAGGTATTCTTTCGCCTCATTCTTTTCGATAACTCCGTAGTGCGGAATAAGGATTTTTTCTACACCCAGACTCATAACTCTTTTTATGGAGTCTATAACCATCTGATATCCCACTAAATATGAGGGCACAACCTCGCCGTCTTCGGTGTAAACTCCCAAAGACTCGGTGCTTAAAAGAAGCTTTTCGCTCTCGAGATAATAACCTACCGAACATTTTGTGTGGCCTGTAAGATTCAAAACAGTAAACTCCATATCCCCCGCTTTGAATTTATCATTGTCTTTTACTGATAGATGAACAGTTAAGTTGTCGGCTAAATCTTCGTATTCCGAAACTCCGTTTTTCAATGCAAACTTTCTGTCAAGGTCACGCATTACCGCTTTTGCAGTTTCTTTTTCAAATATTTTTACAGCATATTCCCCTGCCACAACCTTTGCATTTTCAAATTGGTTAAGCACATAGGCTGAACCTAAGGCATGGTCATAATGAGAATGAGTGAGAAAGATAAAGTCAAGGCTTCTGCCTTTAAGCTCACGCCTGATGTTCTCAGCAACCTGAAAACCCGTAAAGCCAAAGCCTGAGTCATATAAAATTGCGGTTTTGCCATCATCTATAAGAAAGGCACTGTCGCCCTTCAGGGCTCTTACATCTGTGATTTTTATATTCATTATATCAATCCACCTAAAAAAGTCATAAACGTTGTAAGAATAATAAGAAAGCTGAAATTAAAAACCGAAAACTCCGCCACATATTTTAAGGTCTTGCCGGGACAAACCCTGTTATACTCACGGAAAGTGATTAGACTTGCCAAGGACGCAATCAGAGTACCTGTTCCGCCAATGTTGACTCCCACAAGCAAGTCGGCATAATTAGTTGTAAACTGAGAAAGAAGAATTGCAGAGGGCACATTGCTTATAATCTGACAGGAAAGAGTGCTGACAATCAGGGTATTCTTCTCCAGAAGTGTTGAGAAAAGATTTCTGACTGCTTCGATTCTTGCCATATTGCCAGAAAAGATAAAGAAAAATACGAAGGTGAATAAAAGTCCGTAGTCCACCATTTTAAGTGCTTTATAGTCCAGAACCGCAATAGCGGCAGGAATTATAATAAGGCCTACCCAGTAAGGAATACCACGGAATACTATAAGAATTGAAAGTGCAAAAAGAGCAAGATAAACGCCTGTACGCCTTGGGCTTAAATAAATCTTTTTGCTGGGTAAAAGGAGCTTTTCTGCCTTTACAAAAAAGAGACAGCAAACGGTGATAAGTGCCACAGACAAAAGGAAGGGCGGCAGCATTATTAGTGTGAACTCACCCGTGGGAATATTGAATTTTGAGTAAAGATAAAGGTTCTGAGGATTGCCAAAAGGGGTTAACATTCCGCCTAAGTTTGCGGCAATGTTCTGCATTATGAAGGTAAAAGCCATATACTTTTCCTTTTTGGTAGTATGAAGAACAAAGTAGCCCAAGGGCAAAAAAGTTAAGAGTGCCATATCATTGGCAATAAGCATTGAACCTATAAAGGTTATGTACACCAAAGCAAGAACCGCAAGCCTTGCATTACGGAAAAGCTCAACAATTTTGCGTGCAAGAACATAGAAGAAGTTGATGTTTTTAAGGGCACACACCACACAAAGCACACAAAAAAGGCAGGTAAGGGTTTTAAAGTCAAAATAATTAAGATATTCCTTATCTACAGGAACAAAAAAACAAGTGACTGCCGCCGCAAAGAAAGCGATAACAAGCACAGGATTTTTCTTAACAAACCATATAATTTTTGAAAAAACATTTTTACTCAAAGCTATCATAATTCTACCCCTTTTTATACCGTTTAATATTTTATAACTTTAGGTTTAAATGTTCAATAAACGGATTTTTAGAAATATTAAAGGCAAACTTGAAGCTTTCTGTAAATTATGATACAATAACCTTGCTTTAAAAGGAAGCAGGTGAAAATCCTGCACGAGCCCGTCGCCGTAAGGTTTGATTATTGTCTTTTTCTATCCTGTGCCGCAAACAGGAGAAAAGCCATTGGAATTTTCTGAGAAGGCGAAAAAGATAAAACCGAGTCGGAATATTTTTATGGCAAAATCTTCACGAATAGTTGCGAGTGCCGACTGTGGGGAAATTTAATTTTATAGGAGAACATTATGAAGATGACAAATTTTAAAAAAAGTTTGTCGCTTATCCTCCTGACTGTGCTTATTGCGGCTATGGCACTTACATCAGCAGGTTGCAGCGACACAGAAAAACCTCAATCCCCTCAGAATTCAGAGGCTGTTGATTTAACCACCGTACCCCCTCATTCTCATGGCAAGGATAAAGATATTACTTATCTTGGATACGGTGAAAACGTTTTTGAGTTAACAGTAACCGACTACGACTCAAGCGAAACCTATTTTCACATTCACTCAGAAAAAGAAACCGTGGGCGAAGCACTTATGGAACTTGGGCTTTTAGAGGGCGAAGAGGGGCCTTACGGGCTTTACGTTAAGACCGTTAACGGAATTACCGCAGACTACGACAAAGACGGCAAATACTGGGCTTTTTACATTGACGGTGAATATGCCTTAACAGGAGTTGACGTTACAAAAATCGAAAGCGGCAAATCCTACGCATTAAAAGTTGAGTAATGAAGCTTAACATTAAAGAAATTGCAGTTTTCGGTATGCTGGGAGCAATGATGTTTGCCAGCAAAATGCTTATGGAAGTTCTTCCCAACATTCATTTGCTTGGGGTTTTCACCATAGCCACTACCGTTGTTTACAGGCAAAAAGCCCTCTACCCCATTTACATTTATGTTATACTGAACGGCCTGATTGCAGGCTTTAACGTGTGGTGGGTGCCTTACCTTTATATCTGGACTATTCTCTGGGGTGCCACTATGCTGCTGCCCAAAAATATGCCAAAAAAAGCAAAGCCCTTTATTTACTCAGGGCTCTGCGGTTTACATGGCTTTTTATACGGTATACTGTATGCCCCTGCTCAGGCTCTGTTTTTCGGACTAAGTTTTGAGGCTGCAGTTGCGTGGGTTGTGGCAGGTTTTCCCTTTGACCTTATTCATGGAATTAGCAACATCGTGTGCGGTCTTTTAATCTGCCCCATTATTGCAATACTGAAAAAAGCCGAAAAGTATATATATTAATCAAAAAAAGCTACAGGATTATACCTGTAGCTTTTTTATATAAACTTCCAAATTATAACATCATAAAAAGTTCTTCCCAAGTAAAGGTTTCGCCAATAGGTGAATCAACTTCCATTTTCGCAAGGTACTTCTGTATCATAGTAGCATCTCTTACGTTAATATCAAAGTCAAAGTTAACCGAAGATACAAAATACTGAACCTTATACTGAAGCTCGGTAATATGAGCCGCATGTTTCTGAATAAGTGTTGCATCTTTTACCGTAACTCTGCCGTCTAAATCCACATCACCGAAAACGAACTCGTCGAAATCTCTGGGATTGTCATAATCCACCTCATCCATAGACGCATCGTAGTCTTCTCTGGATTCTTCATAATAGAATTCGTTTTTCTTGGCGTATTTTTCGCCTTCAGAGCCCTTAGGAGCACAAATTGAAAAATGCTCGGTTTCATAATAACCTAAGCCGTGGTCGCTGCTATCGCTGTAATAATGACCGCCAAAGCCAAAAGCTTCTTCGCCGATTTCAGTAACGGAAGCAGGAATCTCAACAAGCTTTAGATTTTCACAACCTGCAAATGCCTGCTTTTCAACCTTGGTTACAGTATCGGGAATTTTAAACTCTGTAAAACCGTTGCTCATACCAAAGGAACGTACTCCGATGGTTTTAACGCTTGATGGAAGCCGGATTTCTGTAAGACTATTACATCTGAAAAAAGCCCTGTCGCCGATTTTGGTAATTCCCTCTTCAATAGTAACGTCAGTAAGCTTTTCGCAATTAGAAAACAACCCTGCGGGAACCTCCTTAAGCTCTGCAGGAACCGTTACCTTTTCGAGCGAAAGTCTGGGAATCAGATTGCTCAGGCCGTGAACCTCAAAAGTAGGAATAATTAATTCCTTAACGCTTGCAGTAAGAGGCCTGTATAAAGAGTCAGAAATACAGGTTGTATCTTCTCTGATTTCGAGAACCTGAGGTGCATCAGCACTTACAAAAAGCAAATTTGTACCTATATAAAGGCATCCGTTATCCCAGTTATTCTTATCTTTGTAATAAGCCGAATTATCAAAAAAGTTATTATTTGTTATTTTAGTAAGCGTTGAAGGAAGCTTAATTTCGGTGGCATTCATAAATGAGCTTAATGCACCGTTTATAACCTCTACTCCCTCAGGAATAACCAAAGATTCTATAGTAGAAGCGCCGGGAAAACGCTGATGATGTGTAGACAGCTCTGTTACCTTTAAGCCCTCAATTTCTGAAGGCACAATAAACTCGGTAAGACCTTCAGGAGCTCCGCATACTGCCACTGTGCCGTCTTCTTTAAGTTTATAGTAAATTCCCTCTTCGGTTGTTGCGGCTTCAAAAGTTACACCGCTTTGGGTAAATCCGCCTAACTCTTCGGCAGTAGGCACAGCACTAACCGGTACTGCACAAACGCTAACTACTACCAATAATACCAAAAGTGTTGATAAAATCTTTTTCATACGTACTCTCCTTTATTTACCTTCTTTAGTCTAATTATATAGTCAGCTATCATTAAAGTCAATATCCTTTTATAACGTTCAATCAATTTTGTCGAATGTAATAAAACACAGTAGTTAAATTAGTGGGAAAACAACAATAAAATAACCCCCAAGAATATTTAAATACTCTTGGGAGTTAAATTTATCAATATAGCTTTACGTTATTTTATAAATTGTGCAGATTTTTCGGTCTGGGTGCCAAAATAAAAGGCAACCACCATAATTACAATGTTGTTGAGGTATTCTGATGAAATATTACCTCTGATAACCTCTACCGAAAAAAGAATCATAACAACGATTGTAACAAGAGTCTTGACCTTTATAAGGCTTGCTATGTTTGTTAAAATTTCTTTCATACACCCTCCTTAATCCTCAATACCTGCTATTTCCTTTTGCAAAGCTGTTGCGTCCCTTACGTTTACCCTGCCATCTTGGTTAACGTCTTTTCTTGCTTTGTCAAAATTCGCTTCTCTCGTCACATTCACAAGATGCTCAAGGTCAGCAATAAAGTCAAGAGTTATTGTATAATCGGGATTTTTAACGCCTAAAGCTGCCTTTGCCTCAAGAATTGCCGCATTGGTAAGCTTACCTATTTTGTTATCAATAGGCTTTACAAAGGTATTTACTATTCCCTGTGCATAGGCTTGACGTAAAAGTGCCTGCACGCCTGCAGCCTCAAAATTCGCCAAAAACGGGGCCTCCTTATCGATATCCGGATTTAAAAGTTGTTGGTTATATATAACATTCATATCCACACCGCCAGAAATACCGCTGACAGTCTCGGCAGACGTATACTGCCATACATCACACTCAAGCTCTGCTTCGGTATGATACTGAGCAAGCCAGATAGAATATAGCTTTTTTAAGGCGCTATAATCAAGATAATTATTAAACCAATTAAGGTTAGCATATACGCCAACGTCATAACCGCTTGCTTTAACGGTATCGCAAAACTTCTTAGCAATATTGGTAAGCACGGTTTTGCCTAAACCCACCTGAGAATTATCCTCTAAGTCATAATAAACAGGCAGTTCAAAGGCTTTGTTTTTTAACACGCTTAAACAAGCCTGTGCTTCTCTTTCGGCATCACTGACACTATCAGCATAAGAGTACCAATAAACCCCTAATTTTAGACCTGCTGATTTAGCGTTTTTGTAGTTTCGCTCAAACTCTGCGTCCACCTGCGAAACCTCTCGGCCAAAGCCTGCTCTTAGAATTGCATATTCAATTCCCATTGCTTTTACTTTTTTCCAGTCAATACTGCCCTGCCACTCAGAAACATCTACGCACTTAACATTAGCCAATACATCCAACCTCCTTGAACGGATAATTTGGGTTACAAAAGGTTAAAAAACACATATTTTCTTTTTCTGTCTTTACATTCATATAACTGCCTCCGATTACGTAATTACTTCCCAAGACATAACCTCTTTGCAGATTTTATCCATAAAAGAGTTACCCTTAAGCTTTTTGTAAGCCTCGTACAAAAAGACGAAATTTTCAAGCTCATATTGCCTTATTTTTTCTGAGTCCTTATTGTGATAGTAAATTCTCAGCATTTCGCTTCGAAGCAAGCAACGTGTACCATTTGACGATTTCCGGTTGTCAATAACAATGGGAATCAACACAGCTAAAAGCATCGCAGACTCGCTTAATAAAGCGATTATAGTTTGAATATCCAAAGCAACACCTGTTTACTCTAAACTCAAAGCATCCGTAAGCCACATATAAAGGCAATGTAAAAACTCGGTGTAGCAAGCTTCCATTACCATAGGGCTTCCGTCTGTACCCTGAACGTTAATAGCTTCTCTGGGCTGCATCTCAACCAAACCGCCTACGCATCCTGCATAAGTGATATATGCAGGAGATTTGCCTGTAGTTGTAGGTTCAGCAGTTCCGTAATCGGTAAACTTAAGGTTGTAGTTTGACTTAATAACCTCAGCAATTTTAGCAATCTTATCAAGGTTAAAGTTATTGCCCTGATAATGGCAAATCCCGTTGCTTGTGCCAAGCTCGGTTACTCCGTCGCCATCCATATATCCCACTGTGTGAAGAGACATACCCACCACAGCCTTTGAAAGCTTTAAGGTATTCATAAGGTACTGGGTTTCAAGCTCAGAACCTGCATATTCGCCTAAAGCACCGTCACCTGTGTCATAAGGTCCGTTAGCCCAGCCGGGAGTATCAAAGTTTCGGTTGATATTAACTCCGTTTACGTTATAATAGCCGTCGCCGTACTTCTCGCCTGTTTCCTGCCAGTTATATCCATATGGGTTAGCCACAGGAATAATTACCAGCTTCAGGTTATTCTTTACGTATTTTAAGAAAGGATTATCTTTATTCTCGCACAAATCCTTAATAAACCTTGCCATAACAATTGCAGGCTCAGGGGTATCGTTATGCTCATTTGCCCAAATGGTTACAGTTAGTGGCTTTTCGCGATTGCAATTTAAGTCAGCCATAGGATAACGTACAAACTCAGGTCTTGCTGTGTTGTTGGTAGTAATTGTGTTGCCGTTTATGGCTGTAATTTTTGCCATAGATGTGCCGTCAGCAGAATATAACTTGGTATCAACTGCTACATCATCAAGCACAGTCGTATACCATATTACAGGCTCAACGTCGCCCTCTTCATATCTGGTAAACACCAAGTCGTTAACTATTCTTGTGCTTGCCTGCATTGTAGGCGAACCCTGTGCAGAACAGTTTACACTTGTTACCTTGCCGTAAACTGTGCCGATATATTTGGTAGAATACATATTGTCCCCCACTCTGGGAGATACACTCTCGGAGTAAATAACCGTTGAGCCGTTTTTCCACGCAAACAAATCAACATACTTTGTTTCTCGCCAAGCATTCCAGTAGTGCTTGCAAAGGGTATAACGATTGTAGTCGTAAGTACCGCTTGCATCTTTGCCTAAGTTCTCCTTAGAGATGTAGTTGGGGTATTTCTCTGTAAGCTTATCAATGTAGTTGTGGATATCATAGGACTTCACACTTGCTACATCAAAGTCAGCACTTACCTCTGAAACCTCAGAAACTTCTGTGTAAGTGATTTCCTCATTCTTTGTAATGATTAAATCCGCAATATCTTCCTCAGTTACAGAAGAATCCGAGATATACAGATTAAGCTTTATTAAAGCAACCGTACCGCCGTTATACGTTGCAGGAATTGTAAAGCTTGTAACTCCATCAACTGTAGATAAGGTAACAACACCCTCCGCTGTTGGGAGTCCGTCAGAGTTAAGCCTTGAGCCGTTGTTGTAAAGTAAAATTCTTGTATAGTTTGTTGAGAACACGCTTTCAGGCAAATTAATGCGGATTATGTCTCCGCCTTCGACTGCAAATCCTTCTTCAAAGCAGATGTTACCCACAGCGTCCTTTACAGCTTCACTTGAAGAAATACGCTTGTTAAGCTGAACATTTGAGAAATCGCTTGCCACAAGGTTTGTAAAGTTTGCTACCTTGCCGCCACAGCCAACAGCCTCGCCCTTGACTCTGCCGTCAGCAGGAAGCTGAGGCGAAGGTGCACACACGCTGTCAAAATACACCCTGTTAAGCTCTTCTCGGGTAGCACTTTCAAGAGCTACTTGTGCTACAACCTCTGCCACGTCAGCATCAGTAAAGTAATCAACGCCTTTAACGGGGGTGTAGCCGTCAGCACCGTCGGAAACTGCAGTAATCAGTTCTGCAGTGCCTTCACCGATATTGAGGTTATAAACCTTAAGGGTCGAAGAGTTGAACACTTCAAGAAGCTTTCCTGTTAAGGCACCTGTTTCGGGGTTGGTTACGGGGGTATATCTGCCGTAGCAATAACCCGTACCAACAAGCTTACCGCCAAAAGCGCCTGTTGCGTAAAAATGATATAAGTAATCTTTAGAAAAAGGATAATCATATAGCTCAGAAACGTCGTTTATCATTCCCACTAATACGATTTTGGCGTTCTTTTCAAGGTTTTTAATACGGGGAGTTAAAACATCCACCTTATATGCATAATAGGTGCCGTCATCCTTAGCACTTACTGTCCATGTTTCTCCATTGAAAATGTTAAGAAGGCAGACGTTTCTGCCGGACGGGGAGCCCACTGCAATAAACTCACCGTCAATATAGCCGTAATTATTTACGGTGTCATTTTCACTGTTACTTACCGAAAGTTTTACAAAGCCCAAATTACCGCCACGGTTGATGTAACCCACCTTATTGGCTAAATCTCTGAATGAGGTTATAACTTCACCATATTGGGTCACGCATTTTTCCAGATATGTACGGTCAAGCTGAGCAGGAGTAACAGAGCTTTCGGCAAGCCCCAAACGCATACACTCAAGACGATATAACGGTACATATTCGTCTCCTTCGTTATATCGGTTTATTTTCCACTTGGTGCCGTCGGTAACGTTAATAAGATACACCGTATCTCCGCTTACAAATTTAACGCCTACAGCGTAGCAATAGCCGTTTATTTTGGCAAGCTCAACCTTATCATCTCCGATGTTAACCGTCAGATTAACGTTAAGAAAAGCAATGCTTCCGTCGCTGTTTAGAAAGCCCGCTGCATCAAACAAATCTTCGACTTTATCAACCTGAGTATCAATTACGGTTTTTCTTTCCCAGTAAGGTCTGTCAAGCTTTTGGGGAGTTATGCTTTTGTCGCCAACACCAACAGCAGAGCTGATACCTGTGTCTTTATACGCTCCTGTTTTTTCGTCAAAACACATCCAGTTGCCGTTTGCGCCTACGTAAGGCATTTTGGCTGATGCCTTATTCATTTTTTCATAAAGCTCATTCAGAGTCTTTTCAAAACTGAGAAACTCTGAATTTGAATTTTTAAATTCCTCATCTTCTTCGGTGGTTTTTCCTGCTACGAAAACATCAGAAGTTGTGTGGTAAACTTCGTTATCCTCTGAAAAAGCCTTAATCTGAGCCTTAACAAGTCCGCTTTTTAAAATATGATCTTCCTCAATATTCCATTCAAGGAAGGTTCCCTCCTGACTAACAGTAGCAGGAAGAACAAAAAAGTTGTGTCTGCCGTCGTCGAAGGTAAGGTAAAGACGGTAGAGCCATCCGCTTTCGGGGTTAGAGCGGATGAAAAATTTCTTTCGAGTGTGACGGTTGTCGCCGGCAAAGCCGACAAAACGTTCACCCTCAGGGATGGTAAGTATTCCATCCGAGATTGTAATCATATGATACACCTCCACCTATACCCTCTTTTTAAAGAAAAATTGCATAAAACCACGCAATTTTTTTATATGAACTCAAAAATTTTCTTTTTAAAAACAAAAAAGCCAAGGCTAAATTAACCTTGACTAAATAATCATTAATTACCGAAACAGGAACAATTACCCCGCTTTAACAGCAAAAGAAATATTACTATAGAATATTATTCATTCTCATTTGATGCTTTAGTATCATTGTTTTCTTTTGCATCTGTACCGTATAAACCCATAAGCATTGTTGTTGCCATAAAGAATGAACATGTATTTTCAAACATTTTTATTACTCCTTTAATAAATTATAGATATGAATTAATTTTGATATGCAATTTGATTTAACGCTTTTTCTCAATTACGAAATAATAAGCTGATGCAGGAGCACCGGTTGCAAGGATTGTAATTGAAGGAATAAAAAACTTTTTCATAATATTCGCCTCTTTCTTGATTTAAATTAATTTGTTGTGTTCTTGACTATGGTTTAGATTTTACAGTTAGAAAATGACTTTGTGATGACTTTAATGTGACTGATTCGTCACTTAATAAAAAAATAAAAAGACTACATCTATCCTTAAGATAAATGCAGCCTTTTATGTTGGTCGGGGTGACGGGATAAAGACACAAGCTACGCTTGTATCTTTCATCCTTGTGGCACAGCCACTGCGGACTTCGTAGCTAAAAACAGTCCACCGGACTGTTTTTTTAACGCTACTCACCCTCTCAGGGTTCGAATCCCTTAGTTTAATAAATAAAAAGACTACATTTATCCTTAAGATAAATGCAGCCTTTTATGTTGGTCGGGGTGACGGGATTCGAACCCACGACTTCTTCGTCCCGAACGAAGCGCGCTACCAAACTGCGCTACACCCCGACGTTAAATGTAAAATAAAAACGGCTCCGATTGACTCGGAGCCGTACTGGCTGCGGAACTAGGATTCGAACCCAGACAAACAGAGTCAGAGTCTGCTGTGCTACCCTTACACAATTCCGCAATGGACAACGTTGATTATTATACCCCATTTTCAGGAAAAGTCAAGAGGTTTTTGAAAATTTTTCTAAAAAACTTATACTTTTCGGGGTCTTATGTCTCTGCCAACAAAATCCAGCTTATCACAGGTGCCCATTACTCGGCTGACAAAACGCTGAGTATAGGCGTTTTCAAGCTCTTTCATTGTGAGGTTAGTATTAATTATAACCGGTTTTGAGCGTAATATTCTGTTATTGAAAATATTATAAATCTGACTGTTGGTGTAATTTGTAGCAAATTCGGTACCCAAATCGTCAATAATAAGCAAGTCACACTCTGTAAGAGTAGAAATTAAATCCTGCTCTTTTTCATACTCATAGGAAAAATGAGCACGCTCAAGCTGAAAGAGGATGTCAGGAGCCGACACATACGCTACTGAAAAACCTTTTCCCAAAAGCTCGTTGGCAATGCTTAAGGAAAGGTGAGTTTTACCAAGGCCTGTGGCACCACGCATAAGAATACTGCGGTTATCGGTTTTAAAATTCATAGCATATGCCTTGCAATAATTAAAAATCTGAGTCATTCTGCGACGTGCGTTTACACCCTCTGCGTTTTCTTCGTCAGGGTAATAAGAAAGTTCGAAGCTTTCAAAGGTAGAAAGATTAAGTGGCGAAAGGCTGTTAACCTCTGCACACGCACATTCCTTTAAAAGCTCTTTAAAACAGTTACAGGTTACGGTTTTGTTGTTAAGCTCAACTGTGCCCTTATCCTCGCAAACAGGGCAGGTATACTTAGGCTCTAAAGCATTTTTGTCGTAGCCTGCCTTTAAAAGCAGAGCTTCAAGCTCGTTTCTTAAGCCCTTGCATTGCTCTGAAAGAAGCTTTAAAAGCTCCTTGGCATTTCCACCTGCAAAAACCGCACGTGCAGCTTTAACAGAACAGCTTGAAAGCTCACGCTCAATTGCCTCTGCCCTTGGAATTTCAGCATAAATTTTAAGCTTACGTTCCTCGGCGTCGTTTACTGCTCGGTTACGCCTTGATTCTAAAATACTATATGCTTTTGAATAAACAGCATCGCTGTATGACACTTTAATCACCCTTTAAATCGGTTAATCGAAAATACTCTTTTTCTCGTACTCGTCAATATCGTAGGAAGCATCCACTTCTAAGGTGTTTTTCCCCTTCTTTTTAGGTTTATCAGCAGATTTTTTTGAAACGTTGGCTGTATCTGCCTCGACATCGTCGGGGTTCTTCCACCCTGCCATATACCATTTTTTCAGAATACCGTTTATATAGTCCATATTAAGCTCGCCCTTAGTATCTACGCATCTTTCGTAAGCAAGGCGAAGCATATCGTCGGAAAAGCTCCAGGTGCCAACCCATTGATTTGCAAACGAAAGCTGCTTTTTGGTTGGGGAGCCTACATTCTTCATACCAAAGGTTGTGGCAACCTTATTAAAGTATGAGTAGGTTTCGGTTACTGTACGGATTTTTTCCTCGGCAAGGGCAACAGTATTAATACCTTCGCTTCCCCATTCTATGCCGATTTTTTCCACAAATCGCATTGTGCCCTTATTATTATCGGCACAATACTGCAAAAGCATAATAATAACGTCTGCAGGAAGTCCGTCGGTATCCATAAGCATAACCAAAGTGCCTGCCTCGGCATTTGAAAGCATTCTGCCGAAAATACGCTGAGCCTCGTCCATAAGCATTGCGAGTGCAGGGTCTGAACCCAAACGCTTAATTACATAGCCCGGCTCAGGGCGGACAGCACGGGAAACAGGACGTTTTGCTCTTTTAGACTCAGCCTCTGGCTCTATAGTGGTAACCGAGAAGCTCTCACCAGAAAATTTTTCCGGCTGTGCAGGAGCAATCACATCATCTGTGATGCTTATTACCCTACGCTCAACCCAGAAGCTTACGGAATCCTTAACGTCCTCAGGATGCATATTAAGAGCCTCGCCGATATTCTCGTCGGTTAAGTCTCTATTATTATTTTTTAACAGATAAAGTAAAACCTTAAGCTGGTTGCCATTAGCAATTTTCAGGTGCTCATCAGCAACAACAGAGGGCACAGCAAAAACAGAGCCCCACACACCCAAGTTAAAATTATAAGCCATAAGTAAAAATCCGCTTTCACAAGTTATATGTAATTATTTTACCACAATAATGTATATCTGGAAATAGTTTTTGAGAAAAATAAAAATTTTTAAGTTTTTTTAAAAAATTTCTTGACTATTGAGAATTTATGTGTTATTATATTGCCTGTTGATGCGGATGTAGCTCATCTGGTAGAGCGCCACCTTGCCAAGGTGGAGGTAGCGAGTTCGAGCCTCGTCATCCGCTCCATTGCCGACCTTGAGTCGGCATTTTTTATTTCCTGCGAAAGGATGCTTACTATGACGTACAAATATAAAACAAAAGGCGTTTGTGCAAGCCACATTGAGCTTGAGCTTGAAAACGACATTGTTAAGAACGTAAAATTTATCGGCGGTTGCTCAGGTAATACTCAAGGTGTTGCAGCTTTGGTAAAAGGTATGAAAGCAGAAGAAGCTATAGCACGGCTTGAAGGTATAAAGTGCGGTTTTAAGCCTACCTCCTGCCCTGACCAATTAGCCAAAGCTCTTAAAGAAGCTTTGGCGTGATGTGCAGGTTAGCCGCCTGCAGGGCAATTCTGCCTTTGTAAAACTTAACTTTAATAAAAAAGAAGCCTCGCTTAACAGCGGGGCTTTTCTTTTTATTTATTGTAGACCAAAGCAAAAATATCAAAAATATCCACCGTTGATGAACTTTACCTTTAAATAAATCTTACCAAAGGTGGAAATGCCCACCGTGGCTAACGGATGGTTTTATTGCCCTTTGTACAGTTGATGTTTTATCTCCGCCGTTGATGAGCTTTACCTTTACATGAATCTTCCCAAAGGTGGAAATGCCCACCGTGGCTAACGGTTAGAATATTTTTGTTGTCCATTTTGTGCAGTCGATTACTTCATCAACTACATCTAAGTAAAACTCAGGCTCGTGGCAGATTAAAAGAATACTGCCCTTATACTCTTTAAGAGCCCGCTTAAGCTCGTCTTTTGCGTCAACGTCAAGATGGTTTGTCGGCTCGTCCAGAAGCAAAATATTTGTTTCATTATTAATAAGCTTGCAAAGCCTTACCTTTGCCTGCTCGCCGCCGCTTAAAACTCTTACCTGACTTTCGATGTGCTTGGTGGTGAGTCCGCATTTTGCTAAAGCTGCACGGACTTCGTTCTGCATTAAGGATGGAAACTCCTTCCATATTTCCTCAATACAGGTGTTGGTCATATCACCTGTGTACTCCTGCTCAAAGTAGCCGATAAGCAGGTTATCGCCTTTTTCAACAGAACCTGAAAGTGAAGGAATAAGGCCCAGAATGCTTTTGAGAAGAGTGGTTTTACCAATGCCGTTGGCACCTGTTAAAGCAATCTTCTGACCCCTTTCCATTGTAATGTTAAGAGGCTTTGACAAAGGCTCGGTGTAGCCTATAACCAAATCTTTTGTTTCGAAAATAAGTTTACTTGGAGTTCTGCCGAGTTTAAAGTTAAACTCAGGCTTAGGCTTTTCGTGGGCTAACTCAATTACGTCCATTTTATCCAAAAGTTTCTGGCGTGACATTGCCATATTTCTTGTAGAAACACGGGCTTTGTTACGTGCCACAAAGTCCTTAAGCTCGCTGATTTCCTGTTGCTGACGCTTATAGGCGGCTTCAAGCTGTGCCTTTTTAACGGCATACACTTCCTGAAAATGATTGTAGTCGCCAACATAGCGGTTAAGCTCGCAGTTTTCCATATGATAGATAATATTGATAACCTCATTAAGAAAAGGAATATCGTGAGAAATAAGGATAAAGGCGTTTTCGTAATCAATCAGGTAACGCTTTAACCAAGCGATATGTTCCTCATCAAGGTAGTTTGTAGGCTCGTCCAAAAGCAAAATATCAGGTTTTTCAAGCAAAAGCTTAGCAAGAAGCACCTTTGTACGCTGACCGCCGCTTAAATCCGTAACGTCGCGGTCAATGCCGATATCAGCCAAGCCTAAGGCACGTGCAACTTCTTCCACCTTTGCATCGATAACGTAAAAATCATGGCTGTCGAGAGTGTCCTGAATTGTGCCAAGCTCTTCAAGCATTTCGGTCATTTCATCTTCCGAAGCTTCTCCCAATGCATCACAGATTTCATTCATACGCTTTTCCAAATCAAAAAGATAAGAAAAGGCTGACTTTAAAACATCCTCAATGGTCATACCTGAACTTAACACAGTGTGCTGGTCAAGGTAGCCTACACGGACATTTTTGGACCACTCAACACTGCCTTCGTCAGGCATAAGCTTGCCTGTAACAATATTCATAAAAGTGGACTTACCCTCGCCGTTGGCACCTATAAGGCCTATATGCTCTCCCTTTAAAAGGCGGAAAGATACGTCGTCAAAAATAGCACGGTCGCCAAAGCCGTGGGTTAAGTGCTCTACGTTTAAAATACTCATAAAATCTCCTAAAAATATAGTTTTTAAATTATAACACATCCCACGCCCTGATGTAAAGAAAGTTAAAAAAAGAAAATTTTTTCAAAAGCTTAAAAAATTGCATAAAACAATGCAATTTTTCTTCATAAACGCTTATAGGTGAAATAATATATTAAAGGAGAATTTCATTATGGCAAAAAGAAGATGTTTTTCTATAGATTTTTATGAAAGTGATAAGTTTTTGGATTTATCAAGCGATGCTAAGGCACTTTACCTTGGGCTTTTACTGCGAGCTGACGACGACGGTGTAGTTATTAACCCTAAAATCGTTCTCAGGCTTACAGGAATAGAAACGAAAGCTTTGGAAGAGCTTTATGAAAACAGCTTGCTCTTAAACATTGACGGGGTTTGCATCATAAAGCACTGGCTCTGCCATAACAAAATACAGCCTACCCGAAAAGTAGAATCCATATATCAGAAAGAGCTTGAAAAACTCAGAGTTTCTCAGACAAAAGAATACATTGTTAAAGAATAGTAAGTCTAACCGATTCCTATTTTTTGTTGACAACTTGTTGACATAATATAAATTAATATAACCCAATTAAAAATAATATAATTAAAAATAATTAAAAAGAAATGAATTCAGGGGAATTATTAAAGGGGGGCTTAAACATAAAGCTTATGTGGAAAACTTGTTTAAAACCAAATTCCGTACAGAAAAACTACGACACTATGCTCAATTTACATACATTTTCAAGAACATCCGCATGCAAATACAGTTTAATGGTAATACTGGTGTTTATAATTAAAACAAAGAAAAACCGCATTGCAAAGCCAATTTAAGACTTACAATGCGGTTTTTATGGTGGAGATAAGCGGGATCGAACCGCTGACCTCTTGAATGCCATTCAAGCGCTCTCCCAGCTGAGCTATACCCCCATATTTAAAATAATAAGTTGGTTCTTGCTTAAGAAACCTTAACTATATTACAACAAAACTTATGATTTGTCAACATCTAATTTCACTTGTATATCACACAGTATTTACAATGCATTCATTGACAAAACACAAGAAAAGGCTTATGCTAAATAATGAAAGGAAAGGTAAAATTAAAATGGAAAATATCAGGAAAGCTAATAAAAACAAGCCGGTATTTGATTACGTTAATCCTCAGACCCTTAAGTGGGTTAAGGAGCATTCTGAAAATATGACCAACCTTATGGCTTACTACAAGTGTGCAATTATGGAGGTTGAAACCAAGCTTAACGTGCTTAACGAGGAATTTTCACTACAGCACGACAGAAATCCCATAAGTACTATTAAAACAAGACTTAAGAGCATTATAAGCATTACAGATAAATTAGAGCTTAACGACCTTAGTCTTACAGCTGAAAATATTGAGCAGTACATCAACGACGTAGCAGGCATCAGGGTTATATGCTCTTTTACAGATGACGTTTACATTATTGCCAACGCACTTCTGAGTCAGGATGATATTACCCTAATCCGCAAAAAAGACTACATAGCTCATCCTAAGGAAAACGGTTACCGTTCCCTGCATCTGCTTATAAACGTACCTATCTTTCTTGCTAATGAAAAGAAGATTATGAAGGTTGAAGTTCAGCTCAGAACCATTGCCATGGACGTTTGGGCAAGCCTTGAGCATCAGCTCAGATACAAAAAGAATGTTCATTTTTCTGACGAAATGGCTGAGGAGCTTAAGAAATGTGCCGATTTAAGTGCCGAACTTGACTACAGAATGGATAAATTAAGACGTCAGGTAATCGACTAAGCGAATTAGCCACCTGCATGGCAGTTCCCGCCTTTGGCAGGTTAGCCACCCGCAAGGCAATTCCGCCTTTGGAAAGTTTTTCAATAGAGGCAAGCTTTCCTTAACGGCGGGTTAAACACAATAAACTCAACCGCACCTTGAAACTAAGCCAAGGTGCGGTTTTCTTATTCCTTAATAATCTTATTTTTCTTTCTTACTGAAATAAAGTAAAAGCTTACCGACATTATAGTAGCTACTCCCCAGCCGATAGGCCAGCTCAGCCAGATGCCTGTATCTGCAAAGAATCGGCTGAGAACAAAGGAAAGTCCTACTCTTAACACCAAATCCGTAAAGGTTGCCGCCATAAAGAAGCCCATTTTTGAAAGCCCTCGTAAAACTCCGTCGGCGGTTAGCTTCATAGCTACCATAACGTAAAATGGAGATACTATCCTTAAAAACACACGTGCACTGCTTAAGGCTTCTTCTGTAGGAGCTTTCATAAACAAAGCCGATAGCCCATCGCCAAAGAAGAAATAAACAAGTGCAAAGGGTATGGCAATCAGCCACACTATCATAAGCCCTGATTTAAAGCCTTTTTTAATGCGCTCAGTTTTTTGGGCACCCAAATTCTGGGCAGTATAATTAGAAATACCGTTGCCTACTGTAATCATAGAGGTAATTACAAGGTTATTAAGCTTAACCGAAGCTGAATACCCTGCCACTACTGCTGTGCCAAAGCTGTTGATTATGCCCTGAATTACAATATTGCCTACTGAAATAAAACTTTGCTGCAAAATACTTGGTATGGCGATTACTGAAATTCTTTTCAGCATTCCAAAAGAAAACACCTTTACCCTACCCTGAGTCTCAATAGTTTTTAGTCTTCTGAACACAAATATAACCGCAAGTACACAGCTTATTCCTTGACAGATAAATGTAGCCCATGCAACCGTGGCTGTTCCCCACTTTGGAAACAAAAGTACAAACAGAACATCCATACCTATATTGGCAATTGAAGAACACGCAAGAAACACAAAGGGAGTTTTGCTGTCTCCCAATGCTGAAAAAATACCGTTTGATACATTATAAAAGAATACAAAAGGTAAACCGCCTATGTATATATACAGATATAGCTGTGACTGCCACATAATGCTTTCAGGCGTGTTAATAAGCTCAAGCAACGGCTTTGTAAAAATTTCGCCCAATAAAGTTAAAAGAACGCTTAGCACAGCCGTAGAAATAAAGGTGGTATATACCGCACACTTTAAGTCGTTAAGCTTTTTGGCACCGAAAAGCTGAGAGCAAATTACCGAGCAGCCTATATTAATACCAAAGCCGAAAGCTAAGAAAATCAGAGTTACTTCGTAGCCGTTGCCAACTGCCGCCAGCATATCTTCACCAAGAAAACGCCCTGCCACAAAGCTATCTGCCAGATTATAAAGTTGCTGAAAAATTACACTTGCAAACATAGGCAGACAAAATGCTATAAGCACCTTTGAGGGACTGCCCACAGTTAAGTCTTTGTTTTTCATATTTTTTCACCTTCGCAATATACAATAAATCACAGATTATTATTCCAAAGGTATATTATATTCTCTGATTATTATTTGTCAACTTCATAAATTTAAGATTTAAGTATAAACGTTTAAAATTTGCACAAAAAGGGTTGACAAATACAAGAATCCATTGTATTATCGTATTAGTACAGTAGTACAGTACATTTTAAGGAGGTATATTTATGAGCTGGATGCTTGACAAAACAAGACCAATCTGCCCGCAAATCTGCGAACAGATCTGTGTAAAAATTGCTCAGGGCGAGTTTAAGCCTAACGAACGGTTGATGTCTGTGCGTGAAGTAGCTGTAGTTGCAGGTGTTAACCCAAACACCGTACAGAAATCCTTCGAGCAGCTTGACCAAAAGGGCATTATTTACTCAGTTCGCGGTTCAGGTTGGTATGTGTCGGCTGATACTCAGACCGCAGATGATGAAGTCAATGAGCTTATCAGGAGTAAGACCAATGACTACTTCGGTCAAATGAATGCTCTTGGGATGGACAACAGCGAAATTAAAAGGTATGTGAAGGAGTGGAAACCTGATGAATGAGCTTTTAAAATGTGAAAACCTAACCAAAACCTATGGTAGAATTACAGCTCTAAACAATGTTAATCTGGTAATACCCAGAGGCAAAATTATAGGTTTGCTCGGCCCTAACGGCTCAGGCAAAACTACATTGATTAAAATTTTAAACGGTCTTCTGACCCCCACCGAAGGCAGCCTCACAATCTCAGGCTTTAAGCCCGGTGTAGAAACTAAGAGTAAGGTTTCTTACCTGCCTGACTCAAGTTACTTGAACTCTTGGATGAAAGTTGAGCAGATTGTTAATATGTTTATTGACTTCTACCCCGATTTTCGTCCTGAGCTTGCTTACAAGATGCTTAAGAATCTTGACATCGACCCCACTGCAAAGCTTAAGACTCTTTCTAAAGGTAACAAAGAGAAGGTTTGCCTTATCTTAGTTATGAGCAGAAACGCCGAGCTTTACGTTCTTGACGAACCTATCGCAGGCGTTGACCCTGCAACCCGTGACTACATAATTTCAACCATTATCAACAACTATAACCCCGAAGCATCGGTTCTTTTATCTACTCATCTTATTTCTGATATTGAACAGATTTTAGACGAAGTTATCTTCATTAACAAAGGCGTTGTTGAGCTTCACAAAACCGTTGACGAAATCAGAGAAGAAAACGGCATGAGCGTTGACGAGCTTTTCAGGGAGGTATTCAGATGGTAAATAAGCTTTTGAAACACGAATTTACGGCACTTTCAAGAATGCTGGTACCTATGTACATAATTTTACTTGGTCTTGCCGTAATCACAAGAATTATTGCAATTTTCGAAACTGACACATTAATCTACGACATTATCTTAGTATCTGCCGTAGTAGTTCTTTCTGTGGGTCTTGTTGTGGGCCTTGTTTATACAATGGTTTCGTGCATTATCCGTTTTTACAGAAATCTTTTCTCTAAAGAGGGCTACCTTACGTTTACATTGCCCGTATCGGTAAATGCTCATCTTTTAACAAAGCTTTTCACCTCTATGGTTGCATACGTTGCTTCTTTGGGCATTATATTCATATCCTTCTGCATTGCCACAAGCGGCGAGCTTTTAGCAGAAATCTTTAAGGCTGCAGGTTATATTTTAGGCAAAGCAGGCGAAGCTCTGGGTGCTAACCTCGGTTTATATTTTGCAGAGTTTGCACTTTTGATGCTGGTTTCAATTGCAGCAGGCATTCTTCTTTTCTACGCTTGCATGTGCATCGGCCAGCTTGCAAAAAGAAGCCGTGTGCTTTTAGCTTTAGGCGTATACTTCGGCTATTACTATCTTACACAGTTTATTGTTACAATCGGTATAATCCTTCTGACTGTGTTTGAAGATTCCGAGGCTTTTATGAACCTTTTGGACTGGATAGCCTTAAATCCTGAGGCTACAATTCACATTGTACTTTTAGGCCTTACGGCATTTTACGCAATTATGGGCGGAGTTTACTACCTTGTAGCTCATACAATTATGAAGAAAAAGCTTAATCTCGAGTAAGGAGGAAGCTATATGAAGAAAACAATCAGAATAATTGCAGTTTGCCTTTCTCTTATAGCAATTTCTGCATTAGTTACAGGCTGTGACGCCCTTGACGAAATGAAGGCAAACCACGCGATTTTAAGCGAAGACAGAGAAACCCTCAGCTTCAGAGGCGAAACATACAAAAAGCTTCCTGAGGGTGAAGAGTTTTACGTAGGAGCAACTTACGGCGAAAGCTTCGATGATATTTCTGTAACCGATGCAGACGTACCCGTGTTGCTTTCGTCAGCTAACCATCACTACTGTGACTATGATAAAGCTAACGACATCTTCGCCGTTGATATTTATGCACCCCTTTATTCCGACGGATTCTCTACCTCTTACATTTCCGATGTTACAACCTATTACTGCAACGAAAAGGACTACGACAAATATATGAAAGCCCTTGAAAATGACGGCCTTGATTATATAGGCGTTGAGTATGAGGTTATTGATAACGACGGATGGTACTACACCGTTGAGGCTTTCAGCAAAGAGTTCAGCGAAGAGCTTCTCGATTATATTAAAAACCCCGACAAAATGAGCGAAGAAGTATTTAATGATATTTCTTATTCCTTCGAATTTTATGACACCTTTTCATCAGGGCTTTACAAATGTGACAGTGAGGCATTGATTGCTCAGTACCTTGACAGCTACTCAATTGCAAGAGATTCCAACGGAAACTGTTACTTTGTTGACCACTACGGCGAAAGAGCTGTAAAGCTTTCTGAAAAATTCACAAAGGAAATCAAAGACGAATACTTTTATGGTTACTCTGACACTATCATGTGGAGCGATGAAGAATATGACGACTCTGTCGGCATAATCGGCTCAGCCGACGGCCCTACAACGATATTTATAGACTAAGCTTGCTTTGGTTTAAAGCTTCTGACATGGGAGAATAATTATGAAAAAACTTATCAGACTTTTAAGTGTAGTCGCTCTCATTGCTCTTTTTGGTATGATGCTTACAGGTTGTGCCGCTCTGGACGAAATGAAATCGAACCACGCTGTTTTAAGTTCAGACAGAGAGACTATAAGCCTTCAGGGCAAAACCTTCGTAAAGCTCCCTGTAGGTATCCCCTACTACTTTAACGATTCATACTCAAACAGAATAAATGTTACCGAGGCAGACGTACCCTTGCTTTTAAGCGAAGAGTTTGGATACAGAGGATATTATGATTCACTTAAGGGCATAATAGCGGTAAACGATATATCGGTTTATGATGAAGAAGCCAAAACATATTTGTCAACTGCGTATTACCCCGAAGAATATGGTTTTTCCTACTACACAGAGCAGGAAAATTACGAGAAATACTCTCAGCTTACAATGGACGATGCCGACAGAATAGGCTTTCCTCATATGGGATACAGCTACAACACGGCAATTCTTTCACTCTCGGCAAGCGAGGAAATTCTGAATTTGATTAAAGCTCCTGAAAGCTGGGACAACGACTCTTACCTGTATGCTGTAAACAATTATTCAGACAATATTTATACACTGTTTAAGTGTGACAATATGCCAATGTCGCTGAAAGGTACGTTAAGCGGATATGAACTATACTTAACAGACGATGCAGACGTTTACCTCACAAGCTATTACACAGAAAAAGGAGTTAAGCTTTCAAGCAGTACCGCCGAAGACGTAATAGAAAAGCTTTACTCACGTTAATTTAAAATTTGGAAGTTTATATATATAGTAACACCACTGAGTTTATTTATCTCAGTGGTGTTTTTTGTAGGGGAAGATATTAGCTTCCCGAAGTTATATAAAAATTCAAAGTTTAACCCGCCGTTAATTGAGGTTTGTGCTTAAACTAACCTATCAGTAGGCGAAATGCCCACCGTGGCTAACGGACGAAATGCCCACCGTGGCTAACGAGTTTGCGGGCGATTAATAATCGCCCCTACGAAATATGATACTTAACATTCATAAAACAAAAACAACCCGCCGTTAATGGCAGGTTGTCTCTTGATTTAAGTTTTCCAAAGGCGAAATGCCCACCGTGGCTAACGGACGAAATGCCCACCGTGGCTAACGGGCGGAATTGCCCTGTGGGTGGCTGACCCACTCAGCGTTCTTCGCGGAAATAAGAAAGTCCTAAGCTTTCGGGGGGCTGATGCTCACGCTTTTTACGCATGCTTGTAAATACAAGAACAATGATTGTAACCACGTAAGGCAAAAGCTTGAAGAGCTCCTGAGTTTCTGTGCCAAGGCCCTGAATGTAGTTGTTTGCATTGCAAAGTGCACCGAAAAGGAACGAACCTGCAATAGCAAGAGAAGGGTTCCAAAGTGCAAAAATAACAAGAGCAATAGCCATCCAGCCACGGTCGCCGAAGGCGTTGTTTGACCATACGCCGTTTGCATATGCAAAAACGTACTGAAGTCCACCGAGACCTGCAACGGCAGAGCCAATCATAGTAGCAACATATTTGTATCGGGTTACGTTGATGCCTGCAGCATCGGCTGTGGCAGGATTTTCGCCGACTGCACGAAGGTTAAGTCCAACTCTTGTACGCTTTAAAACCAAGGTGGCAAGAACCGCAATGATAATCGCAACGTACGTGAGAAAATCGTGAGAGAATAAAACCTCGCCCACACCGCCTAAGCTGTAGGCAAAAGGTAATTTTGTTGTGAAGAAACCGGAGGTTTTGGTAAGTGCTATAGAGGGCATATCGCTATCTACAAGCTTAATAAGAGAACCGCCGAAGAAGTTGCCAAGACCTATACCAAAGGTGGTAAGAGCAAGACCCGTAACGTTCTGGTTAGCTCTTAAAGTTACGGTAAAAAAGCTGTAAATAAGGCCCATAAGCACAGAGCCGATTATAGAGCAAAGTAAGGGAATACAAACAGAAAGGAAAGGATTCATATTGGCAATATCATTTCCGCAGGCGTTTTCGTAAAGGAAAGAGCCTATAACGCCGCTGATACCGCCAACGTACATTACACCGGGAATACCAAGGTTAAGATGGCCGGATTTTTCGGTGATAATCTCGCCGACTGAGCCAAAAAGCAGAGGAACACCAAGCAAAATGGCACGGCAAATAAACGTAACAATCATGCCTTAACCTCCTTTTTGCTGTGTTTGAACTTAACTGAATATCTGATAAAGAACTCACAGCCTACTACAAAAAGAATAACTATACCAACAGCAATATCGGCAAATGAAGCATTAAGTGCACAAGTATCGGCAACTTTGCCTGAGCCCATTCTCAGAAATACAATAAGAGCAGACATAAGCACCATAATAAAGGGATTAAACTGACCAAGCCAGCTTACCATAATTGCAGTAAAGCCCTGACCGCCGACGGTGTTGGTGTTTATGGAATGGTCGGTACCTGCAACTAAAAGCATACCTGCAATACCGCAGATTGCACCTGAAATAACCATAGTGCGGATAATAACCTTTTTAACGTTGATACCAACGTATTTTGCTGTGTTCTGGCTTTCGCCTACTACAGAAATCTCGTAGCCCTGCTTGCTGTATTTTTGGTAAATAAATACGCCAACTGTAAGCACAGCAACAATAAGTACGTTAAGAAGATAACGGTTGCCGCCTATTATAGGAAGATTACCGGTAGCAACAGGCTGAATTGTGTTTGAGCCGCCGCCTTCAATATAAACATAATACTTGATAATCTGGGTGGCAACATAGTTCATCATAAGAGTAAAGAGGGTTTCATTTGTGTTATACTGAGCTTTGAACACCGCAGGAATAACACCCCATAAAGCACCGGCCAACATACTTGTGATGAAAATTACACCTAAAAGCACAGGGTAAGGAAGCTTGTCGCCAAGCTCTATCATACAAATCATAGAGGCTAAACCGCCCATAAGAGCCTGTCCTTCGGCACCGCAGTTCCAGAAACGCATTTTAAACGCGGGGGTAACTGCAAGAGAAAGGCACAAAAGAATTGCGGTTTCCTGCAAAAATTTCCACAGCATTGTGGTTGAACCGCCCTCGAAAAGTCTGCCGAAAACACCTTTTATCATAATTTCATAAACTTCTGCAAAGCTTACCTTTGTAAGAAGCATTGAAATAACGCCCACAAGAAGGATTGCAATTACAATGGCAGAAATACGGATAAGCCACGCCTTCCACCAAGGAAGGTCGTCACGTTTGACGATGTGAAACAAAGGCTCACGATGATGCTTTGATTTTTTAGTATCAGTCATTATTTCTCCTCCCCTTCCCTTTCAGATTTTGTCATAAGAAGTCCTATTTCTTCTTTAGTTGCTGTGCGGGCATCTACTGTGCCTGTAATTCTGCCCGAACCGATAACCATAATGCGGTCAGAAAGCTCTAAAAGTGCATCAAGGTCTTCGCCCACAAAGATAACAGCTGCACCTTTTTCCTTCTGTTCATTCAAAAGATTGAAAATTGTATAGGAAGAGTTTATGTCGAGGCCACGCACAGGGTAAGCAACCATAAGCACCTTAGGCGAAGAGGCAATTTCTCTGCCTACGAGAACTTTCTGAACGTTACCTCCCGAAAGCCTGCGTACAGGAGTAGAAACGCTGGGAGTGACAACCTGAAGACGCTCAACAATTTCATTGGCAAGGCTTTTGGGCTTCTGACGTTTTAAGAACATTCCCTTGCCTTTGCGGTAACTTCTGAGCATCATATTATCTACAATGTCCATATTTCCAACCAAACCCATGCCCAGTCTGTCTTCAGGAACAAAGGAAAGACGCACGCCTAAATTTCTTATCTGCATTGGGGTTTTATCCCTCAGATTTTCAACGGCACCTGTTTTGGGGTTGTGATATAATATCTCACCTGAGTTTAACTTTTGCAAGCCTGCAATGGACTCCAGAAGCTCACGCTGACCGCTGCCGGCAATACCTGCAATGCCTAAAATTTCGCCTGCTTTGGCAGTAAAAGAAATGTTGTCAAGAAGCTTTACACCCTCGCGGCTGTAGCAGGTAATGCCATTAACCACAAGTCGGTCGGCAACGTTCTTTGGCTCTGTGCGGTTGATGTTAAGCTCAACCTTATCGCCAACCATAAGCTCGGTAAGCTTAGAGGGATTAACTTCAGATGTATTAACTACGCCAACATTTTCGCCCTTTCTCAATACCGCAACACGGTCAGAAATTGCCATAACCTCGTTAAGCTTGTGAGTAATGATGATAATAGCCTTACCGTCCTCACGCATATTGCGTAAGATATCAAAAAGCCTGTCGGTCTCCTGAGGAGTTAAAACCGCAGTTGGCTCGTCAAGAATAAGAATGTCGGCACCGCGGTAAAGTACCTTGATAATCTCAACTGTCTGCTTTTCGGAAACGGACATTGTGTAAATCTTTTTGTCAAGGTCAATGTTAAAGCCGTATTTGAGGCAGATTTCCTTAATTTTATCCTTGCTCTTCTTAAGGTTATACCTGCCGTCATTAACACCAAGAACAATATTTTCAGCGGCGGTAAAAACATCAACCAATTTAAAATGCTGATGAATCATACCGATTCCGTACTCAAAGGCATCCTTGGGTGAGGCAATAACTGCCTCCTTGCCGTCTACAAAAATCTGGCCCTCATCGGGAAAATAAATACCCGAAATCATATTCATCAGCGTGGTTTTGCCTGAGCCGTTTTCTCCGAGAATAGAAAGAATTTCACCTTTGTAGGCAATAAGGTTAACGTCTTTGTTGGCAATAACCTTAGCACCAAAGGTTTTGGTAATATTCTTAAGCTCGATTGCAATGTTATTTCCCAAACTTAAAACCCCTTTCTTCCATTTAACTTTTAAAAGAAGATTCACCGCAGCGGCAGATATCATCCCCTGCCAAAACTGAGATAAACTAAACGCTCTGGCGATTAATAACCGCCCCTGCAACTTAGCTCAATATGAATTCTCTTTTAAAAACTAAACGTAAATATAGTAACAAGGCGGAGCGAAAAGCTCCGCCTCGTAAAAAGCTTTATCAGCCGTAGTTTCTGTCAAGAAGTGTGATGCCGTCGATTTCGATATCGAAGTAAGGAGCAGAACGGAACTTGGATTCATAGAATACGCCGTTCTCGATAACCTCTGTATCCTTCTCGAAGTTTGCATCTGTATCAACATCAGCCTTGTAGCTTGTAAGTGTTTCGCCGCCTACTGTGAATGTAGCTGTATCGAATACATTGATAGAGCCGTCAAGGAGCTTAGCCTTAACTTCTTCAATTTTAGCTGCTGTACCCTCAGCTGCTACAGCCTCGTTAATCTCTGTGAGAAGAACAGACTCAGTTTCGATTGTACCTGTCCAGTCAGCCTCAATAGCCTTGCCGTCCTGAACGCATGTAATCATATGCTTGAAGTAAGGAGCCCAGTTGATTCTGGAAGAAACAATAAATGTATTGGGGCAAGCTGAAACTGTGGAACCGTTGTAAGAAACGTTGGGAACACCTGCTGTTTCGCAAGCTGTGGGAGCACCCATAGAGTCAGCGTGCTGGCTGATAAGAACGCAACCGCCCTGAATAAGAGCCTGAGCTGCTTCTTTCTCTAACTGCTCATCGTACCAAGAGCCTGTGAACTTAACATCCATTGTAACTGTGGGGCAAACGCTCTTTGCACCGAGGTAGAAGGATGTGTAGCCGGACATAACCTCAGCAAATGTGAAAGCACCAACGTAACCCATCTTAGCTTTATCAGCTGTGATTTTACCTGCGTCGATCATTTCGTTAAGCTTCATACCTGCAGCAACGCCAGCAAGGAATCTGCCCTGATAGATAGAAGCAAAAGCATTGTGGAAATTGTCAAGACCTGCTGTGTGAGCCTGTGTGCCTGTAGCGTGGCAGAACTCAACATCAGGATACTCTCTTGCAGCGTCCATAAGGAAGGACTCGTGGCCGAAGCTGTCTGCAAAGATTACGTTACAGCCGTCAACCTCGATAAGCTCAACTGCTGCATCGTAGCACTTTTTGGACTCGGGACTCTGAGTTTTCTGTGCATACTCAACGCCCATTTCCTCGCAAGCTGCCTTTGCGGCATCCATAAAGTTTTTGTCGTATGTGGAGTTTTCGTCGTGAAGGAAGATAAAGCCAACCTTAACGTCTGCCTTATCAGAGCCTGTTGATGTTCCGCCGCAACCTGCAAATGCCATGCATGTGCCTAAGCAGAGTACGAGAACAAGAAGAATTGAAAGTACCTTTTTCATTATTTTTCCTCCTCGCCTTTCGGCAAATTTATATTGTAAAAAAATTACAATCATTCAAACAGTATAATTATATCATTCCCAAAAATCAGTGTCAATTATGTTTAAAATTTTTGTCAAAGTTACAAATTTTATGGCACCATACATATGAATAATGCCAACAAATAATTGGTTAAAAGAAAAAAGGCGGATTTTTCCGCCTTTTTCTATTATTCTTCGCCAATAAGTTTTACTTCTGTAAAATTATGTTTGAGCTCAGGTAAAATCTTATTTTTCAAGTCAGCAACCTTTATTTTAAGGCTTGAGGTATTAACACAAGGATGGCATCCGAAACATTCTTCCTTTAAAACATCCTCATCGATACAAAGCCTTACTTTATTTTCTTTGTCAAACAAAAGACCCATTACGCTGGCTGAGCCGGGAGTTGTATTTAAGAGTTCCTGCATTTTATCGGCCTCGCCGAAAGATAGTCTGCTGACGCCGAGAGCCTTTGAAAGCTCCTTGGTTTTGAACACTTTATCAGCAGGCATCATCAGAAGATAAAAGTCGGTTTTCTGACGATTGGTAAGAAAAAGATTTTTGCAGATTAAAGCACCTAAGGAAATGTCAATTTCCTTGCAGATTTCCATTGTGAAAGCAGGTTCATGGTCAAGGCGTTTATATTCTACGTTAAGATTGTCCAGAAAATCATAAACTGCTTTCTCTGCCTCTGCCCTGCTTTCAATGTCTGTGGGTCTGCCGTTTTTTAGTTCTAACATTTTATTCCTCTAATATTGCACTAAGATTTTTAAAGGTCGAAAGACTGCGTTTTAAAATACCATGTATATGAGCAATCAGAACACCGTAGTTTACAATAGGTGTGCCCTCAGCCTTTGCCATATTAAGGCGGTAAGCCATTTCACGATTATTGAGCATACAGCCGCCGCAATGAACCACCATAGCATAGTCTGACAAATTCTCAGGAAAGTCGCCGCCGCTGGTGAATGAGAATTCAATTTCTTTGCCTGTGAAGTCCTTTATCCACTTGGGGAGCTTGACTGTGCCGATATCTCCGCATTGGCGGTGGTGGGTACAGCCCTCGCTTATGAGGACTTTGTCACCGTCTTTTAAGTTTTTAAGGGTGGCAGCACCCTGAACAAGGGTCTCTAAGTCACCCTTATAGCGGGCAAAAAGAATTGAAAATGAAGTTAAATTTATATCATCAGGTACATCCTTTGAAACAATGCCGAAAACCTGAGAATCGGTAATAACAAGCTTGGGCTTTGCTTTAAAGTTTTCGATTGTATCTTTAAGCTCAGCGGGCTGACAGAGTATAGGCTTGCAGTGCAAATCAAGAAGCTCACGGAGAGTTTGCTGTTGAGGAAGGATGAGTCTTCCTTTGGGTGCAGACTCATCAATGGGAGTTACTAAGATTACGGTGTCTCCTGCTTCTACCAAGTCGGCTAAAATGAACTTTTCTTCTTTTGTTTTAAGAAGAGATGCCATAAGCTCTTTGAGCTCGGCTATATTCTTGTTATCCTTTGCACTTACTGAAATTTCGTTTTTATTCTCAGACTTGATTTCTGTTAAGTCGGCTTTATTGTAAGCAACAATAAATGGAATTTTACGCTCGTTAAAAAGATTAATCAGGGTTAAGTCGTCCCCCGTTTTTCCTTTCTGAGAATCAACAACCAAAACGGCAATATCCACAGATGCAAGCACCTTGCGGGTTTTCTTAACACGCATTTCGCCTAAGGTTCCTGTGTCGTCAAAACCGGGGGTATCGATAATTACAACAGGGCCTAAAGGCAAAAGCTCCATAGCCTTTTTAACAGGGTCGGTTGTGGTGCCTAAAACATCTGAAACCACAGAAAGCTCCTGCCCTGTTACAGCATTGACAAGGCTTGACTTGCCTGCATTGCGAAGCCCGAAAAAGCCGATGTGGATTCTTTCGGAACTTGGAGTATTTGAAAGGCTCAATATAACGCCTCCTTTGAACAAAATTTATAATAAACATTAACTTAAACCGCCGTTGATGAAAGGTTTACTCTATATTAACCTATCCGCAGGCGAATTGCCCACCGTGGCTAACGGCCAACCGCCGTTGATGATAGGTTTACTCTATATTAACCTATCCGTAGGCGAATTGCCCTTGGGTGGCTAACCCGTGGCTAACGGTTAGAAACGGAAATCTCTTCTATTGGAGTTCTTGATGTTCTCGATGTTGTCTTTTGCGATTTCAAGAACCTTGGGATTTGTAATCCTTGAAAGCTCTTTTTCAATAAGCTTATAACCGATTTCTTTAGTTTCGTCACTTGCGTAGTCAACAAGGAACTCGGTGAGAGTCATAAGAGCATTGGGGTGGCAACAGTTAACAATCTGACCCGACTTGCAAAGGCTCATAAAACGGTCGCCTGTTCTGCCTTCGCGGTAGCAAGCTGTGCAGAATGAAGGAATATGACCGTTTTCCATGAGCCAGCGGACAACCTCATCAAGGGTTCTCTGGTCGGAAACGTCAAACTGCTCGGTATCGTGAGGACGCTCAGCCTCGGTATAACCGCCAACAGATGTACGGGATGCACCGCTTACCTGAGAAACACCGCAGTTAAGTAAACGTGAACGAACTTCCTGAGACTCACGGGTGGAAATAATAATACCTGTGTAAGGAACAGCAAGACGGATGCAGGCTGTGATTTTTGCAAAGGTGTCGTCGTCGATGCCGTTGTCGAAATCATCGGGGTTGATATCGTCTGCCTTTTTGAGACGAGGTACGCTGATGGTGTGAGGGCCAACGCCGTGAACTGCCTCAAGATGCTCAGCGTGCATAAGCAAGCCTGCAAACTCGTACTTGTAAAGCTCAAGTCCGAAAAGAACGCCTAAACCTACATCATCAATTCCGCCTTCCATAGCTCTGTCCATAGCCTCGGTGTGGTAGGCATAGTCGTGCTTGGGACCTGTGGGATGAAGCTGAAGGTAGCTTTCTTTGTGATAAGTTTCTTGGAAAAGAATGTAGGTGCCGATACCTGCATCTCTTAATTTGCGGTAATTTTCAACGGTAGTTGCGGCAATGTTAACGTTAACTCGGCGGATAGCACCGTTTTTGTGGTTAACGCTGTAAATGGTGTTGATGCACTCAAGTATGTACTCGATGGGGTTATTTTTGGGGTCTTCGCCTGCTTCAATAGCAAGTCGCTTGTGGCCCATATCCTGCAAAGCTATTACCTCTGCCTTAACCTCTTCCTGAGTAAGCTTACGGCGGGCAATGGTTTTGTTTTTAAGGTGATAAGGGCAGTAAACACAGCCGTTTACACAGTAATTTGAAAGGTAAAGAGGTGCAAACATAACGATTCGATTGCCGTAGAATTTAAGCTTGATGTCCTCGGCAATTTTGAAAATCTCGTCTACCTTTTCGGGGATGTCGCAAGCAAGAAGCACAGAAGCCTCACGGTGAGTAAGTCCTGCACATACATAGCCTGTGGCGGTTTTCTGAGGCTTGGCTTTTTCCAAAATACTGTCGATAAGCTCCACGTTGTTCTTGTTAGCCTCGGCATATTCAAGAGTTTCACGGATTTCGGCGTCGCTTATAAACTCCTCTGCCTTCATTGATTTTACGTTATAATTACTCATATATATCTTCCTTTCTAGATTTTACTTTTTAACGTCGCCACGGCTCTCAACGATTTCATAGCCGATAGCTTTTAAATTTTTGCGAAGTGCTTCAAGTCCGTTTGCCGACTCGGCACCTGTTGAAAGTTTATTATTGTAAAGCTCGTATTTAGCCCTTGTAGACTCAGGGCTGAGGTTAGGCATTACTACGTTTGCACCTGCTAAGATTCCCTTTTCCCTGCCGTTTTCCTTTAAGGTCCCCAAAGCTGTTGTTGCAGGAAGCAATACAGAGGGATGAATAAGGCGGACAATGGATAACAGATAACAGGTAAGTTCTGCACTGCCTGCCGAAAAGTCCTTAAAAGGGGTATCTTTATGAGGAATAAAAGGGCCGATACCGCACATATCGGGTTTGAACTCCTCTATAAATTTTAAATCCTTGGCAAGGTGCTCGCCGGACTGATAAGGCGAACCTACCATAAATCCGCAACCTACCTGAAAGCCGATTTTTCTTAGGTTTTTTAGGCAGTCCATTCGGTTTTCTAAGTTTAAGTTTTCGGGATGAAGCTTTGCATAGTGGCAGGAATCCGCAGTTTCGTGACGAAGAAGGTATCTGTCGGCACCTGCATCAAAAAGCTTTTGATAGCTCTCTTTTGAGCGTTCGCCAAGTGAAAGAGTAACTGCGCAATCGGGGTACTTCTCTTTGATACTGCTAACTATATCGCACATAACTTCGTCAGAAAAGTAAGGGTCTTCCCCGCCCTGCATAACAAAGGTTCTGAATCCAAGGCTGAAACCAACCTCACAGCAGGAAAGGATATCTTCTTTAGTAAGGCGGTAACGGTCGGCTTTTCTATTGGAGCATCTGATACCGCAGTAGTAACAATCGTTTTTGCAGATGTTGCTGATTTCTATAAGGCCTCGGATAAAAACGGAATTACCGTAAAATTCTTTACGCTTTTTTACTGCTAATGTTGACGCATAATCAGCGTTTTCAGCACTGAAATTCTCAACAAGAAATTTATATTCATCAAGGCTTAAGCTTTGGGTTTTATAAAGTTTATCTAAAAGTATAAGACTATTCACTTGAAATCACTCCTGAGTAAGCGGTTTTGATGCTGACACCACTTAATTTGCCGATTTTTCCTGAAAGAGCAGAAATCTCGTTTTGGGGAGCATCCACCGCCACGCTGATTAACTTTATATTTTTATCTCTGTAAGGTATACCCATTCTGCCGATTACATATTCGCTGAAGGTATGTAAAAGGGCGTTTAACGCCTCAACAGAGTCGGGATTTTCAACGATTATGCTCATTACTGCTACACGTGTTTCCATAAAACACCTCCAAAAACAATATTCGCCATACCCGAAAAACGGATATGGCGAAAACAGCATTATTAAGCCATATTAAATATGGCGGTTTTTATTAATTTTACTGTTGCCTTTCCGTCAGAAAACTCTTCTTGTCAGGTTACAAGAAGATTATAGCATATTTTAAGGTAAATAGCAACAGGAAATTATAAACTGGCTTTTGACTCACAATAAATGCAACGGTAAACGTTTTCTTCTTTATCTGTAAGCTTAAAGATATGGTCAATCTCCTGCTCAACAGATGTAATGCATCTGGGATTTTTGCAGAAGATTACATTTGTGAGAGTTTCGGGCATAGGAATGGTAAGCTTCTCGCAAAGCTTTGAATCCTTGATAACGTTAACTGTTACCTTAGGGTCGGCATAGCCGATAACCTCAAGGTTAAGAGGCACTGCACCGTCGATTTTAATAATATCCTTTTTGCCCATTTTTTTACTTCCGGCGTTCGTAATAATTGCCACAGGCACATCAAGCTTTGAAAGCTCCAAAAGCTCGTAAATACGCATACCTCTGCCTGCAGTGATATGGTCGATAACAAAGCCGTCTTTAATAGAATCTATATTCATATTGTGCCTGCCTCCTTTAAGAGCTTAAGGATAAGAGCCATACGGATGTACTTGCCGTAAAGTGCCTGACGGAAATAGCAGGCACGGTTATCTTCATCTACCTTAACGCTTATCTCGTTTACCCTTGGAAGGGGATGCATTATGATTAAATCCTCTTTAGCGTTCTCTAATTTTTCGGGAACAAGTATATATCTGTCCTTGAGTCTTAAATACTCCTCTTCGTTAAAGAAACGCTCACGCTGAACACGGGTCATATAGAGAATATCAAGCTCAGGCATAACTTCGTCCAAGCTCTGGGTCTCTACGTACTTAATGTTCTTTTTAATGAGAACGTCATTTTTAACGTAATCGGGAAGTTTTAATTCTGTAGGAGAAATAAGGTATATAGTATTACCCTCGTAACGGCTCATTGCGTTGATTAAGGAATGAACGGTTCTGCCGAATTTAAGGTCGCCGCAAAAACCAATCTTAAGGTTTTCGAATCTTCCCTTTTCCCTGTTGATTGTAAGCAAATCAGTAAGGGTCTGGGTGGGATGATTATGACCGCCGTCGCCTGCGTTGATAACAGGGATTGAAGCGTTCTGTGCTGCAACCAGAGGCGCACCCTCTTTAGGATGACGCATTGCGATAATGTCGGCATAACAGCTTATCATTTTGGCAGTATCGGCTACACTTTCGCCCTTTGCAGAGGAAGACGAGCCGGCCTCGGAAAAGCCGAGCACGTTGCCGCCAAGCTCGTACATAGCCGCCTCAAAGCTTAAACGTGTTCGGGTTGAAGGCTCGAAGAAAAGGGTTGCAAGCTTTTTGCCGTGGCACATTTCGCTGTACTTTTTGGGGTTAGCGATAATGTCGTTGGCAACAACCAAAAGCTCGTCAATTTCTTCTACAGTAAAATCTAAAATATCAATAAGACTCTTCATAGCTTAAGCCTTAGCTGTAATCCAGCTTTCGTCAGAGGGGTTGTTTCTGAAAGCGATAAGGCGTGCAATGTCCTCATCCTTGATATAGCCTTCCTCAGCGGCAACCTCAGCGATAACGTCGAAGTTTGTGAGGGAAATGTTCTTAACATTTGCAGCAGCTAATCTGTCGAGACCCTTCTGCATACCGTATGTGAAGATAGAAACAATACCTAAAACCTCAGCGCCTGCCTCGCGGAGAACATCAACAACCTCGATAACACTGCCGCCTGTGGAGATAAGGTCCTCAACAACTACAACCTTCTGGCCTTTCTCGAGCTTACCCTCGATCTGGTTCTGGCGGCCGTGGTCTTTTGCACCGCTTCTAACATAACCCATAGGCATATCAAGAAGATGAGCTGTGATAGCTGCGTGAGCAATACCTGCTGTGGAAGTACCCATAAGAACCTCAGCCTCGGGGTAATTCTCTTTAATAAGTTTTGCAAGACCTTCCTCAACGTCAGTTCTTACCTTGGGAGCTGTGAGAGTAAGGCGGTTGTCGCAGTAAACAGGGCTTTTGATGCCGCTTGCCCATGTGAAGGGCTCTTCGGGTCTGAAAAATACTGCCTTGATGGAAAGTAAATCCTTAGCTATAAGCTTCTGCATAATATTTATCTCCTTATCTATAAGTAATTATTTTTCTTTTAATCAGTCACAGAACTCTGCAACGCAACGGTTATATGCGGCTACGGGGTCCTCAGCGGCTGTTACGGGACGGCCTACTACGATGTAGTCAGAGCCGATTTCCTTAGCCTGAGCGGGAGTCATAACTCTCTTCTGGTCACCCACATCGCCGTCAGCAAAACGAACACCGGGAGTAATTGTGAGGAACTTCTCACCGCAGTTTGCGTGTACCTTGCCTGCCTCAAGAGGAGAGCAAACTACACCGTCAAGGCCTGCCTTAGCGGCATTCTTTGCGTAGTGGATAACAACCTCGTCGATAGGCTCTTTAATAAGAAGGTCGTTCTCCATAGCCTCTTGGTCAGTTGATGTAAGCTGAGTAACTGCGATTAAGAGGGGACGTGTGCCGTCAGGTCTCATAAGGCCCTCCAAAGCGGCTTCCATCATTCTTGTTGTGCCGCCTGCGTGAAGGTTTGTAATGTCAACATCAAGGTTAGAAAGCACATTCATAGCCTTCTTAACTGTGTTGGGGATATCGTGAAGCTTAAGGTCTAAGAAAATCTTATGGCCACGCTTTTTGATTTCTCTTACAATCTGAGGACCTTCTGCATAGAAAAGCTCCATACCGATTTTTACGAAAGGCTTTCTCTCTGTGAATTTGTCGAGGAAATCGAAAACCTGCTGTGCACTTGAAAAGTCACAAGCTACAATAACATCCTTACCCATTATAATGCGCCTCCTATAATATCTGAAAGTTTATTAATACCGTATTTGTCCATAACAGACGGGAGCTTGTCGATAATATCAGAGCAAGCTGCAGGGTCGATAAGGTTTGCGGCACCTACCTGAACGGCAGTTGCACCTGCAAGCATCATCTCGATAACATCCTCTGCCCTGCTTACACCGCCTAAACCCACAACGGGAATCTTAACATTTGAAGCTACCTGATAAACCATTCTCAATGCTACAGGGAAAACTGCAGGGCCTGAGAAACCGCCCATTTTGTTTGCGATTATGGGCTTTCTGGTTTTTAAATTAATTCTCATACCTAAAAGTGTATTGATTAAGCTTATACCATCAGCACCCTCTGCCTCGCAAGCCTTTGCAATTGAAACAATATCTGTAACGTTGGGGCTTAATTTAATAATCACAGGTTTATCTGTAACCTTGCGGACAGCCTTGGTTACTGCAGCCGCCATATTAGGGTCGGCACCCATTGCCATACCGCCGCCGTGAACATTGGGGCAGCTGATGTTAACCTCAAGCCAGCCTACCTGCTCACATTCTGCGATTCTCTCAGCAACGTAAGCGTATTCCTCAACGGAAAAACCGCCGATGTTAGCCATAACTTTTTTGTTAAAAACTTTGCTGAGCTTTGGAAGCTCCTCAGCAATAACCTTGTCAACACCGGGGTTCTGAAGGCCAACGGAGTTGATGATACCTGCTGTGCATTCAGCAGCACGAGGAGTAGGATTGCCAAAACGTGGGTCTTTGGTAGTACCCTTGAAAGAGAAAGTGCCAAGCTTGTTGATGTCGTAGATATCGGCAAATTCATAGCCGAAGCCGAAGGTACCGCTGGCGGGGATTATGGGGTTATCAAGCTCGATTCCGCAAAGATTAACCTTTAAGCGTTCCATAATATCTCCTCCTTCTTCATAACGGGGCCTTCCTTACAGATTCGCTTATAGCCTGTTACTGTTTTGCAACTGCAGCACATACAAGCGCCAAATCCACAACCCATTCTTTCCTCAAAGCTTAACTCGCCATCACTTGTGCAAGTGTTAAACACTGCTTTGAGCATAGGCTCAGGGCCGCAGGTGTAGTAGTAAGAATAGTCTACATCCTCAAAAAGGTTGGTTACAAAGCCTTTTGTGCCGTATGTACCGTCAACTGTTGCAACTCTTACATCTGCACCCAGAGCTTTGAACTCATCCTCATAGAAAACTTCCTCTTTTGTGTTAAAGCCCAGGCAGACTGTTACCTTTTTACCCTCGGCAATAAGCTTCTTGCAAAGCATATAAAGAGGAGGCACGCCAACGCCGCCGCCTAAAAGCAGGGCTGAGTCGCCTGAAGCGTTAACATCAAAGCCGTTGCCAAGGCCAATGAGCACGTCAAGCTCAGCGCCCTCAGTAAGAGTTGCCATATACTCGGTGCCCTCGCCTACTACTTTGTAGATAATTGTGAGGTTATCCTCTGCCTTATCGCAGACCGAAATAGGTCTGCGAAGGTAGAAGCCGTCTAACTTAATATTAATGAACTGGCCGGGACGTGTAACTTCCGATACATCGCCTTTTAAAACCATTTTGTAAACATTTGAGGTAAGGGGAGTATTCTCCGTTACCGTTAAAATTCTCTGATTCATAATCTCACCTTAAGCGTCGATTGTAGAGATAGCTAAAGTTGTTTCCTCTAAAACGTCAAGAAGAACGTTAACTGTATCGAGGTTTGTGAAGAGAGAAACGTTGTTCTCTGTAGCGTAATGGCGAATCATATGACCGTCGGAAGCTGAGCCTACAGAGCCAACCTCGCGGGTGTTGATGATATAAGCAATGTGACCCTGACGGATAGCCTCGGGGATTTCCTCGCTGCCCTCGCTGATTTTCTGAAGAACGTGTGTACGGATGCCGTTTTCGATAAGGAACTTTGCAGTACCCTCAGTTGCCTGAATATTGAAGCCAAGGTTGTAGAAACGCTGGATTAAGGGGAGCGCCTCGTCCTTGTCAGAGTCTGCAATGGTTGCGAAAACTGTGCCGTAGTTCTGAAGGTGCATACCGCTTGCCTGTAAAGCTTTGAAGAGTGCACGGTTAAGCTTATCGTCATAGCCGATTGCTTCACCTGTGGACTTCATTTCGGGAGAAAGGTAAGCATCCAAACCTCTTATTTTATTGAATGAGAATACGGGAACCTTAACGTACCAACGCTTTTTCTCTTCGGGATAAATATCAAAGATACCCTGCTCTTTAAGGCTCTTGCCCATAATAACCTCAGTTGCAATATCAGCTAAAGAATAGCCTGTAGCTTTTGAGAGGAAAGGAACTGTTCTGGAAGAACGGGGGTTAACCTCGATGATGAATACATTGTCGTTTTCGTCAACAATGAACTGGATATTGTAAAGACCAACGATGCCGATGCCAAGGCCTAACTGCTTAGCATACTGTAAGATTGTGCCCTTAACTTTATTTGAAATGCTGAATGTGGGATAAACGCTGATTGAGTCGCCGGAGTGAACGCCGGTTCTCTCAACAAGTTCCATAATACCGGGAACGAAAACGTCTCTGCCGTCGCAGATAGCGTCAATCTCAACCTCTTTACCCTGAATGTACTTATCTACAAGTACGGGCTTATCTTCGTCGATTTCAACGGCTGTTTTAAGGTAAGTTCTTAACTGCTCCTCAGTTGTAACAATCTGCATTGCTCTGCCGCCTAAAACGAAGCTTGGGCGAACAAGAACAGGATAGCCTATTCTTTCTGCAGCGGCCACACCGTCTTCAATGTTTGTAACAGCCTTACCCTGAGGCTGAGGAATGCCGAGGTCTGTAAGGATTTTCTCGAAGCTGTCGCGGTTTTCTGCCTTGTCGATAGCTTCGCAGTCTGTGCCGATAATCTTAACGCCACGCTTCATAAGAGGCTCAGCAAGGTTAATAGCTGTCTGACCGCCTAAGGAAGCAATAACACCCTCAGGCTTTTCAAACTCGATGATGTTCATAACATCTTCGGGAGTAAGAGGCTCAAAGTAGAGCTTATCGGCAGTTGTATAGTCGGTGGAAACGGTTTCGGGGTTGTTGTTGATAATAATTGCCTCGTAACCTGAATTTTTGATTGTTGTTACAGCGTGAACTGTGGAGTAGTCGAACTCAACGCCCTGACCGATACGGATAGGACCTGCACCTAAAACAACAATCTTCTTTTTATCTGTAAGCTTACTTGCGTTCTCGCCTGTGTAGGAAGAGTAGAAGTAAGGAATATAAGCGTTTGTGTGGCAGGTGTCAACCATTCTGTAAACAGGGAACATTGCCTTTTCCTTACGGAAGTTGTAAACGTCGATTTCATTTAAGTTCCAAAGCTTTGCAATAAACTTATCGCCAAAGCCCATAACCTTAGCTTCCTTAAGGGTAGCCTCATTCATAACGTTTGCCTTAAGCTTTTCTTCCATTGCGATAATCTTAACGAGGGACTCCAAGAAGTAAGCAGTAATCTTTGTTACCTCGTGAAGCTTCTCAACTGTTTCGCCTCTTCTTAAAAGCTCGGTTACGCAGAAGATTGTATCATCCTTGAAAAGGTCAAGGTAAGCGTAAAGTTCCTCAGTAGTCATATTGTCAAACTTGGGAAGCCAGAAGTGGTAAGCGCCTGTCTCAAGTGAACGGATGGATTTGAGTAAGCACTCCTCTAAAGTAGAGCCGATACCCATAACTTCGCCTGTTGCCTTCATCTGAGTACCAAGCACGTTTGACGCATTTGCAAACTTATCGAAGGGGAATCTGGGAACCTTTGCTACTACGTAGTCAAGGCTTGGCTCAAAAGCTGCAGTTGTATTGGCAATCTCAATATCCTCAAGTGCCATACCAACTGCAATTTTAGCTGTTACTCTTGCAATGGGGTAACCGCTTGCCTTGGAAGCAAGAGCAGATGAACGTGAAACTCTGGGGTTAACCTCAATGAGGAAGTACTCGGAAGTTGTGGGGTTAAGTGCGAACTGAACGTTACAGCCGCCCTCGATTTTAAGCTCTTTGATAATCTTAATAGCACTATCGTTGAGCATCTTAAGGTCGTGGTCATTAAGAGTAAGGATAGGAGCAACAACCAGAGAGTCACCTGTGTGAACGCCAACGGGGTCGATGTTTTCCATACCGCAGATTGTGATTGCGTGATCCTCTGAGTCACGCATAACTTCAAACTCAATCTCTTTGTAACCCTTAACGCTCTTCTCAATAAGAACCTGATGCACGGGAGAAAGCTTGAAAGCGTTGATACCGATATCTACAAGCTCCTGCTCGTTGTTTGCAAAGCCGCCGCCTGTGCCGCCAAGAGTAAATGCAGGGCGAAGAACTACAGGGTAGCCGATACGCTTTGCTGCTTCTTTAGCTTCATCAAGATTATAAGTAATCTCAGAGGGGATTGTGGGCTCGCCGATGCTCTCGCAAAGCTCTTTGAAAAGCTCTCTGTCCTCGGCTCTTTCAATGGACTTGCTGCTTGTACCTAAAAGCTCAACGCCGCATTCTTTGAGTACGCCCTTCTTTTCTAACTGCATTGCAAGGTTTAAGCCTGTCTGACCGCCGATACCTGGAACGATAGCGTCGGGACGCTCGTAACGTAAAATGCGAGCAATATACTCAAGTGTGAGGGGCTCCATATAAACCTTATCGGCAATGGATGTATCTGTCATAATTGTTGCAGGGTTGGAGTTAACTAAAACTACCTCGTAACCCTCTTCTTTAAGAGCTAAGCAAGCCTGTGTACCTGCGTAGTCAAACTCAGCTGCCTGACCGATAACGATAGGACCTGAGCCGATAATCATAATCTTTTTAATGTCTGTTCTTTTAGCCATTTTACATTCCTCCATAACATTAGGCTTTATATGAAACCTTACCGTCACATACGGTAAGCATACATTTACCAAAAAGTTTTTCGTTTAAGAAAGGAGTCTGAGTACCTTTTGAGAGGAAGAAGCTTTCGTTAACCTCAACCTCTGACTCTAAATCCCAGATTGTGAAATCACCCTTAAACGGGATATTAAACCTTTCTCTCGGGTTTATACATAAAAGCTCTATGAGCTTTTCAAAACTTAGTATGCCCGTTTTGACGAGCTTTGTGTAAAGTAAAGGAAAGGCAGTTTCAATTCCTGTAATGCCGAAGGGGCTTAAAGCTAAGCCTCTTCCCTTTTCCTCGGTGCCGTGGGGTGCATGGTCGGTAGCAATACAGTCAATTGTTCCGTCAAGCACACCTTCCAAAAGGGCTTCTTTATCACTCATTGCACGCAGAGGCGGATTCATCTTAAATCTGCCGTGCTCCTGCAAATTGCTATCATCCAAAATCAAGTAGTGAGGGCCGGTTTCGCAGGTAATGTCTACCCCCTCAGCTTTTGCCTTACGGATTAAGTCAACACTCTCTTTTGCAGATATGTGGCAAACGTGGTATTTACAGCCTGTTTCCTTGCTGAGTTTTATATCACGCTCAATCTGCTTCCATTCGCTCTCTGAGCAGATGCCTTTGTGGTTATTTGCCTTTGCATACTCGCCGTCGTGAATATATCCGCCCAGTAAAAGGTCGTTAACCTCGCAGTGAGCAACAATCATTTTGCCAAGGGATTTTGCCTTAAGCATAGCAGAACGCATCATATCTTCATTCTGCACTCCCCTGCCGTCGTCAGAAAATGCAATACATTTATCTTTTAAGGCTTCCATATCAACCAGCTCTTCACCGATTTCGCCAACTGTGATTGAAGCGTAAGGATGAACCTTGATAACTGCGTCTTTGTCGATAATATCCTGCTGAACCTTCATATGCTCAACTGAGTCGGGCACAGGATTAAGGTTTGGCATTGTTAGTACGTCGGTGTAACCGCCGTGAGCCGACGCCTGAGACCCCGTTTTTATGGTTTCTTTATAAGAAAAACCCGGCTCACGAAAATGCACGTGCACATCGCAAAAACCGGGAAATATAGCAAAACGGGAATTATTAAGAACACCGAGAACAGGATTCTCAGTGAAGAAATCAGAAACAAAGGCACTAAGCTCAGGGTATTTATCAGAACCGTATATTTTAGCTTTGATAAGCTCTTTCATAACTTCTCCTTCCTGAGAGATTTGGGCAAAACAAAAGCCTTGCCGAAAAATACGACAAGGCTGAATATACCGCAAAATTGGCGTACTGCTACACCAAAAGATAAATATTCTGCAATCTTGCCGATCTCTCTGTATCGTCTTAAAGATTTGCTGAATGTATTTTATCACTTAAGAGCATATTTGTCAAGCAAAATACAGTTAATTTAGCCAAACTTTTTGTGAATTTTTTGTTTATTTCACTAACAGAAATATGTTGTAGGGGCGATTATCAATCGCCCGCTATATGTTACTGTAATCCAAACACCTTCGGGCGGATAATATCCGCCCCTACGATATAATATTTAAAAAAAACGACTCGCCGTTGATGGATGTTTACTCTTAACTTAACCTGTCCGCAGGCGAACTGCCATCGGGTGGCTAACGGTATCAGAATGCCCAGTTGCCGTTTACAAAAAGGGGTGTTTCATTACCGTTTTTATCAACTCCGATAACCGAAAGGTCAGGAGCACCAATCATAAAGTCAACGTGGATAATGGAATCGTTGCAACCCTTTTCTACACACTCTTCAAAGGTCATATCCTCAAAGCCGGGAATACATTCGCTGTAGCCTGCACCAAGTGCAAGATGACAAGAAGCGTTTTCGTCAAAGAGAGTGTTATAGTAAAGGATACCAGAATTATTGATGGGAGAATCAAAGGGCACTAAAGCACACTCGCCAAGGTAGCCTGCGTTTTCATCCATAGAAAGGAGCTTGCCAAGTAAAGCTTCGTTTTTCTCGGCACTGTACTCCACAGCCTTACCGTCTTTGAAGGTGATTGAAAAATTCTCAATAAGCTGAGATTCGTAAGAAAGCGGCATTGTAGAAACCACCTTACCCTCGGCTCTTCCCTTCATAGGAGTGATAAATACTTCTTCAGAAGGAATGTTTGCGTTAAACATAATACCCTTAGTTGTACCGCCTGCACCGCCAACAAAGCGTGTACCGTCAATAAGGCCAACAGTAAAATCCGTACCGTTGGAGGATTTATATTTAAGCTCGCAAACACCTAAAGAGTTAAGATACTCACATCTTTTTGCAATGTTTTCATTGTGCTCTTCCCACTGTGCAATGGGGTCAACATCAGCTCTAGAAGCTGAAAGGATAGCCTCCCAGAGTTTTTCCACAGCAACACTCTTTCTGTCGTTGGGGAATAACTTTTTAGCCCACTTAACGCCGGGCACAGCGGCAATGCACCACTGATACTTATTTTCCATTCTGTCGCGGTATGGCTTGAATGCCTTGCGGCGAGCCTGAGAGGCCTTGGCGTATTTGTCCATATTAACACCCTTAAGGCCGTCAGGGTCATCGGAAAGAATAACAATTCTTGCAGGAAGGGTTTCTTCCTGAAGCTTCATTCTCTCAAGCTCCCAACTTTCAACCGCTGAAAGGTTTTTAAGAGTTTTATGCCTTACATTAAGCTTTGTTAAAGGCTGGTGGCTCCACCTTACATCAACAGAAGATGCACCTGCCTTGTAACACTCGTCAACTAAAATCTAAATAAATTCAGGCTGGTCAAGCTCTGCCTCAACAAGTACGGACTGACCCTTCTGAATATTAACGCCTTTGCGTGCAATT
>JAFTIP010000061.1 GCA_017456845.1 Ruminococcus sp. | reverse complement strand
CTGTAAGAAGCTTTTCGATTCTCTCTGCAAAGGGAGCCATTTTGAAGAAGTAAGCCTCTTCCTTAGCCTCAATAACCTCTCTGCCGCACTCAGGGCATTTGCCGTCAACAAGCTGGCTGTCTGTCCAGAAGCTTTCGCAGGGAGTGCAGTATTTGCCTGTGTACTCGCCTTTGTAAATATAGCCCTTATCATAAAGAGCCTTGAAAATCTTCTGCACTGCTTCAACGTGATAATCGTCGGTAGTACGGATGTAACGGTCGTAATCAACGTTCATATATTTCCACAAAGCTTTGAAATTCTCAACGATTTCGTCAACGTAAGCCTTAGGAGTAACGCCTTTTTCGGCGGCTTTCTGCTCAATTTTAAGGCCGTGCTCGTCGGTACCTGTTAAGAACATTACATCCTTGCCCTGCATTCTCTTGTATCTTGCAATAGAGTCGCAAGCTACAGTTGTGTAGCAATGACCGATATGAGGATTACCCGAAGGGTAATAAATAGGGGTTGTGATGTAAAACTTATTGCTCTGACACATTTAAATCACTCCTGTGTAAAATTCTTTTATCTAAATTTATATTTTACCACTAACACAATTAAAAATCAACAGCAGAATTGAGCACACCAACGGCTGGTGAACTATATAAATTATAAGGGAATGTCTGCCGATAAACTTCGGAGCTTTTACTCTGAAAGCCCTTAAAGCTTTGGCATATTCTGTTTGAAAAAACAGTATTTTCCGCAAGCAAGCTAAATTACAAAACGAAAAAGCACATAAGTTAACACAATCAGAAAACTTCCGCCGCCAAGGCAGATTATGGTCATCTTATGCCCCAAATACTGATGCACAAAAGCCGCCATAACATTGAAAAGACCTATGCCAATCATAATAGAGCCTGCATAACCTAACATAACAACTCCGTTATCCCAAACGTAGGGATTCATAAAGCAAACCACCATATAAACTATCATAGGCAAAAGAAGCACTATTACTCCCACAGCCCTGAGCCAGCCGTAAGCAACAGGGTGCTGTACCTTAAAACTATGGTCGGCATTGGGCAGAAAATACTGCCACGAATTTTTAGGAGCATATTTTGAAAAACGTGGTTTAACCACATTAAATGTGCTGAAATACTTTTCGCCGTATTTCTTTCTGAAAGCTTCAATTTCCCCGCTGAAAGAGTAAAAATTCCTCTTACCCATCATTATTTCGGGTATGTTATTCACAGTATGGGCAAAATCGTGGATTTTCTCTTCGTTTCTCTCGTTGAGGATGTCAAACATAGTGTCTATGCAGTACATAAGAAGCCTGTTGTCCTCGGTCTGTTTTTCCTTACCAAGCTTCTTTTTTGCTCTTTTTAAAACAATCTCAGCCCTGATACTGCCCAAAGGGTCAAACGAGATATCTTCAAAGGCAGTTTTTATTTCTTCGTATAATTCTACAGTCACACAAGCACCCCCGATACATATATTTTATCATAACTGATTCAGTGCTTCAACGGATAAATATAAAATATAAATCCATTTGACATTATCCGCCATATAATGTAAACTTAATTTAATATATTATAAAAATTTCGGGGTGGTTTTATGGCTATTCTTTTAACAGGCGGAATGGGCTTTATCGGCTCGCATACTGCTGTTGAGCTTATCAGCGAGGGCTATGAGGTTATTATTGCAGATAACCTTTCCAACAGCTCTCCCAAGGTTTTAGACAGAATCGAAACTATCACAGGCAAAAAGCCTTTATTCTATGAAATTGACGTTGCTGTTAAGGAAGACGTAGAAAAGATTTTCATTGAAAATGAGGTTGAGGGCGTAATTCACTTTGCAGGCTACAAGAGCGTGCCTGAATCTACACGCATTCCCTTAAGCTACTACCGCAATAACCTTGACACAGCCCTGACTATGCTTGAGGTTATGAAGGAGAGAAACTGCAAGACCTTTGTTTTCTCATCCTCTGCCACAGTTTACGGCGACAAAAACAAAGCTCCCTTCAGTGAAGAAATGCCAACTTCCACTTCTACAAATGCCTACGGCAACACAAAGCTTATGATTGAGCAGATTGTCAGGGACTTTTCCGCTTCTTGGGACGAGCTTTCTGCCGTTTTGCTCAGATACTTCAACCCCATCGGTGCTCACCCCAGTGGTCTTATCGGTGAAGCTCCCGACGGAATCCCCAACAATCTTATGCCCTACATTACTCAGACTGCCGTTGGCGTGCGTGAGTTTTTAGGCGTGTTCGGCACAGATTACGATACCCCCGACGGCACAGGAGTGCGTGACTTTATTCACGTTGTTGACCTTGCAAAGGGTCACGTTGCCGCTGTAAATTATGCACTTAAAAATAAAGGCACAGAAGCCGTTAACCTTGGCACAGGCAAGGGCAACAGCGTTTTAGAGGTTGTGCATACTTTCGAAGAAGCAAACGACCTTAAAATTCCCGTTAAGCTTCTCCCCCGCCGTCCCGGCGACATTGCCACAAGCTATGCATTGGCTGCAAAAGCAAAGGAACTGCTTAATTGGGAAGCAAAGCTTACACTTTTTGATATGTGTAAGGACTCATGGAACTGGCAGAAAAATAACCCCAAAGGATATGACGATTGACAACCAGCGTAACCGCTGATTGTCAGCTATATAAATTCCTCAGAAATTGCGATATGTGCCCGCACGCTATATGCCTGCGGCACGATTGTTGACTACGTCAACGAGAAAGAAGTTGAACCAAAATGATTAAAATTGCAGTAGATTTATTAGGTGCCGACAGAAGCGAGCTTGAGCTTTTAGGCGGTGTTATTGACGCTTTAAAAGAAAACAGCGACCTTTTCGTTTACATCTTAGGCACAAAGGAAATTTTAGAAAAAGAGCTTGATGCAAATGGAGTAAACCCCGACCGTTTTGAGGTTATAGATGCTCCCGAGGCAATTTCAAACAATGACAACCCTATGGAGGTTATCCGCACAAAGCAGAACTCCTCTATGATAAAAGGTGTTACCCTTGCAAGAGATAACGACGAGGTAGGCGCCTTTGTTTCCTGCGGTGCCACAGGCGTGCTTATGGTTTCATCCATGATGATACTAAAACCCTTAAGCCCTGCTATGGGCCCTGTTCTTGTTTGTGAATTCATTAAGCGTAACGGTAAGCGAATCTGCCTTTCAGACTGCGGTGCAAACCTTGACTGCCCTGCCGACAGAATCGTAAGCTTTGCGAAAATGGGCTGTGCCTATATGAAGGCAAAGGGCGTGGAAAATCCAAAAGTAAGGCTTCTTTCAAACGGTGCTGAAGACAATAAGGGTACAAATCTGGTTAAAGAAGCTAACGCACTTTTAAAGGAGTCAGGCTTAAACTTCTTAGGCAATATTGAGGGAAGTACCGTTTTAGAAAGCGATGCCGATGTAATCGCCACAGACGGATACTCCGGCAATGTTCTCTTGAAAACCCTTGAGTGCGGTGCAACCTCGGTTATCAAGGATATCCGTGACTATGCCGACACTTTGGAAAACGAAGAAAAGGAAAAGCTTTTATCCCTTGCAGATAAGCTTTACAAACGCTACGATTATAACACTCAGGGAGGAGCAGTGCTTTTAGGTGTTAAAAAGCCTGTTATCAAAGGCCATGGTGCCGCCACCGCTGAAACAATTCTTAGCATTATCAGAGTTGCCTACACATTGGCAAAAAACAACCTTACAGATAAAATTAAGAAAGAATTCAATTTAGCCACTTGAGACAACTGATTAATCAACGCTTTTATAAACTACAATTGCTTGTATAGGTTTTTCATTGTTAATAAAAAAACCACGGATTAAAAATCCGTGGTTTTTGTTTTATGTAACGACATTAACCCGCCGTTTTGGAAAGTTATATGCTCTGCATACCTTTCCGTAGGCGAATTGCCCTGTGGGTGGCTAACCCACTCTTAGAAGCTTCCGCCGCCACCGCCGTGACTTCTGCCGGAAGAAGATGAATGTGTACTTGAGCCTGAGCTTTCCTTGGGCTTTGCTCTGCGTGTAACGTTGCGATAAAGGAACATATCGCGGCTTAAGGTAACGTTCATACTGCCGGGAACAAGATAATCTTTAGCTGCAGGCTGACGTCTTACAGACTTAAGCTTACCCTTCATAACAAGCACAGAAATAAGTGCAATTAAAAAGCCTAAACCCACAGATAACACAATACCAAAGAACCAGTTGTAGCCTTCTTTAGGAAGGTTGCCTGAGTCATAAGGTGCACCTGTTTCTGCCTGATTTACAAAATCCACAACAAGGTCGATGTAAGTATCAAGAGCGTCGTAATAATACTCGTTTGAAAGGTCACTTTCAAACTGCTCTCCTATGTACTGAATGCCTGCATCCGTAAGAGCAGTAATACCGTAACCGCAGGTAGAAATCCACCAGTCTCTGCCCTCCATATCAATGAGAAGCACACAGCCGTCGGCATTGCTGCCAAAGCCAAAGCCGTTGTAATCATAATAATCATCAGCAACGTCTCTGATATAATCTCCGCCTAAACCATAGGTAGTGGCAATTACAATATCAAACTGAAGTGTTTCACTTTTTTCGTTAAGCTTTGCAAGAAGCTTTAATTCCTCAGAATCCGTAAGTATATCTGCACCGTCAACCAGTCTGGGCTGAAGTCTTTCATCAGGAATTACGTCAGCCGAAACCGAAAAGCACATACAAAGTGTAATCAAAAGGCAGAATAAAACCGCAATAATCTTTTTCATTTTACCCTACCCCCTTAAAAAATAAGATAGATAAGCCAGCTTAAGGCAAAAGCCGCCGCTGAAGCAATACCTGCAATTGTGAAAAGATACTTTTTGAAAAGACCCATATCACAGGGTAAATCACCAACAAACTTACCTGTCTGGCCGTTCATGGCAAAGGTATATTTTTTATCCTTATATGTGGTGTTAAGAATCCAAACAGGATAAAGTGCATACTTAGCCTTACCGTTATTGAGTCTGATGTTGCTGTTTTCGGTCATAACTGTGGTATAGCCCTGAACAGTTGAACGGAAAGCATCCTCTGTGCTGTTTTTGATACGCTGGTTGGCTCTGCCGATGCTGTCCTCAGCAGTAACGTCGTACTTATCAGCAAGGTAACCTGCCATATATGCCGTCTGGAAGTCAACAGCCTCATTGAAGTTGTAAGGCTCAATGGACTCCATAAGGGTATCATCCATTTTCTCACTGCCGTCTACAGGCACACGCTCAAAGGCAATATTGCCGCCTCGCAGTATTGCGTAATATTTTGTTTCTGTGTAGTTATAGTTACTGTCGCTCCAATGACGAACACGGGTAGCTCTGTAACGGATGTTGGCGTTTGCACCTGCATCGAAAAGCCACACGGGAACATACATACCCTTGATTTCATCAATGTGATTAGCGTCCTTGAAAATCTTGGGAAGAAGCTTTTTGCCTTTGATATGATTGAAGTAACCGTCTTTAGCGGCTTTTTTATCGAACTTGAAAGGAATAATGTAGTCAGGTTTAAGTGTACCTGAAAGATTTCCTGCCATAACAACAGGGTTTCCGCAATAGGGGCAGGAGGTTGCAGCTGTGGTTTTATCACAGATAATCTCACCTGCACAGGATTTGCAGACATAGGTAACAAAGTTTTCGTCTTCACCCTGCCACTCGGCACCTGCGTTTGTTTCCCAGTTCATTTCATCGGGAGCGTCATTCTGAAGCTCCTGATCATATTCTCTCAATGCCTCCATTTCAAACTCAGTGTCACAATAAGGGCACTTCATTTTCTGGGCGGTGGTGTTAAACTCTATGGCACCGCCGCAACATGGGCATTTATAATCAAGAAGTGTAGACATTTTTACCCTCTCCTTCTTAGTTTTTACGGCTCTCCCGATTAAAGGAGAGCCGGTTGTATTTTATATAAAATTACTGCTTGTCGCTATCGTCGAAAATATCGCCGCACTCAGGACAGAACTTGGGAGGATTCTTGGGGTCTTCGGGCTCCCAGCCGCACTTGTCGCACTTGTAAAGGGGTGCACCCTCAGGCTTTTTAGCACCGCACTCAGCACAGAACTTGCCAAGGTTTACTTCGCCGCAGGCACATGTCCAGCCCTTCTGCTCCTCAGGCTTCTTGGCTCCGCACTCGGGGCAGAAGTTGCCTGTAGCAGTTGCACCGCAAGCACATTTCCAACCGTTTGCAGGCTTAGGCTCGGGTTTCTTAGCACCGCACTGGGGACAGAAATTACCATTAACTGTTGCACCGCAAGCACAAGTCCAAGAGTTTGCATTAGCCTGAGCTGCTGCCTGAGCAGCCTGTGCCTGAGCTGCTGCCTCTCTGTTCTGCTGGTCCATAGCAAAGAGGTTATTTGCGTTCATACCGCCTGCAGCCTGAGCCATATTCATACCCATAAAGCCCATCATAGCACCGCCCTGGTTGCCTGCTGCGGTCTTCATAGCCTCTGCCTGAGCCTCAACCATATGAGCAGCTGCAAGGCCGGGATTACGAAGACGAGCTTCACGCTGAGCGTCTTTGAGCATCTGCTGGTCCTCTTCAGGCATAATGGGAACGTTCATAGCAACAGAAACTACCTTTAAACCTCTGAGCTCAAGCCACTTTGCCTTAAGAGCCTCGTTAACTGCTGCTTCCATCTCAGGCATATGAGCAGGAATCTCGTTAGGTCTGATTTCAAGAGCAGAAATCTTTGAGAAAGAAGGTGCAAGAGCACTTAAGAACTCAGTTTTAAGCTGATGGTCAATAGTATCTCTTGTAAACTCGTCTGTAACGTTACCGCTTACGTTTGTATAGAAAAGAATGGGGTCTTCAATCTTATAAGAATAAATACCTGAGCAGCGTAAGCTTACGTCAACGTCAAGGTCAATCTTGGAGTCAACAACTCTGAAAGGAATAGGATTGGGAGTACCAAACTTGTTATCCTGAATTTCTCTCATGTTTATGTAGTAAACACGCTGGTCTTTACCTGTATCACCGCCGAAAGTAAAACGCTTACCGATAGCCTTAAAGGTATCAAGAACACCCTTACCAAGCTTACCTGTAAAGAGAGAAGGCTCTGTAGATGCATCCCATACAAACTCACCGGGCTCTGCACAAATCTCAACAACCTTACCCTGGTCAACGATAATCATACACTGCTTATCAGCAACAGCAATAACTGAGCCGTTTGAAATAATGTTGTCACTACCCTTTGTGTTTGATGAGCGGTCTGTAGTTCTCTTCTGAGCTTTTTTTACAAGCACCTCAAAGCCCATAGCATCGCAATAGAAAAATTCTTTCCACTGGTCTGCCATTACACTGCCAACAGCGCCAACGCCTGCTTTAATAAGTCCCATAGTTAAAATCTCCTTCCGAATATAAATAAAAATATAATTTGTAAAGTCCCATTTTATTTTACACCTTACAAAGATTGGTGTCAAATGATATTGTTAGCTATACGTTCTTTTTCTGCCTTAACCATTTGTGTAATCCACGAAGTTTCGCCAGCTTCTGCACTTTCTTCAATTTCAAGAGCTTCTTCGCCAACCACGGATTTATCCGCAAAATTATCGAAAGCCACTTGTTTTTCTCTTAAAATCTCAAGCATTCTTTCATCTATGGTTTCGTCGCTTAAAAGTCTGTAAACAAGTACGTCCCTTACCTGACCCATTCGATAAGCTCTGGCTATTGCCTGATTTTCGATGGAAGGCTTAATCTGAGGCTCGCAGAAAATAATAACCGAAGCACACTGAATATTTATGCCTGTGCCGCCTGCCTGAACCTGACTGATAAGTACAGCACCGTTTTCGGCTTTGCCGAATTCGTCCACAATCTCCTGACGCCGCTGAGGGCTTACCTCGCCTGTGATAACCTCCATACATCTGTCAGAAAGAAGTACCTGAGCCTTTCGCAATGTTTCGCGGAAGAAGGAGAAAACTATTACCTTTCTGCCCTCTTCCTTTGCTTTATCGCAAAGCTCCAGCAGTCTCTGAGCCTTCGTGGAACAACTCATATCAGAAACGTTCCAGCTTACCTGACGCATAGCCATAAAGTTTTCGCTCATAACCGCATCTCTGTAGGCACTCTGCTCAGCGGCGTTCACTTCGCACCACTGCTCTTTTTCCACTAGCTCGGGAAGCTCTGTAAGCACATCTTCTCTTGTTCGTCTTAAATAAACAGGAGCAAGCTCAACTCTGAACTGCTCGGCAGTTGAAATAAACTTTACCTTTTCGATTTCTGCAGAAATCTCTTTATTTAAAAGGCTTACTAAAAAGCACATTTCCTCTACCCTGTTCTCAAGAGGAGTGCCCGACATAAACAGCACTCCCTCAGTTTTTGAAAGCAAAGAGGAAAGAGCCTTTGTACGCTTCGCCTCAGGATTTTTTACGTAGTGAGCCTCGTCAGCCACAAGCATTGCAAACTTAAACTTCTCAGGCAAATCAAATCGGCTTATGGACTCATAGGTAGTTACGGCAACACCGCCGTTTTCACGCCAATGAAGCAAAGCGTCGGTATCACCGCCGTGAACCTTTGTTACCTCAAAATCCGAAAACTTTTTAATCTCTCGGCACCAGTTAATAAGCACGCTGGCAGGGCAAACCACCATAAAATGATGTTTGCCTTCGTTTTTAAGGGCCACCATAGCGGCAATTGCCTGCATTGTTTTGCCAAGACCCATTTCGTCACCCAGAAGAACACGCTTCTGATGAGCTATGTACTTAACACCGAAGGTCTGGTAACTTCTTAAAGTTGCATTAAGCCCCTCAAGATTAAGGCTATGAGCCTCAATTTCAGCAAGAAGCTCTGAGGAAAGCCCTGTGTCGTTCTTTGTATCTTTGCCGAAGGACTTGCCCACCTGCTCAAGGGCAGTGTAATAAGCCACGGAATTTGCCGTAAAATCGCCAAAACAAAGAGCAAGGTCAGCACTGCAATTAGCCTTGTAAGCATCAATCAAGGCAGTGCTTCCGAACTCACCCTTTAACCTCTCGCTCAGAGAGTTTGCTGAGCTTTCTGCCAATTGCTTTTTCGACTTTGACGCAAAAAGCCAGCTCAGGCCGTTTTTAGCCTTTTTAAGGGCGTTAATCTCGGCATTGACTTCGCTTTGGTTGGCATTAAAAATCCGACCGCACTCATTACGCAGAGGCTGATTTTTAATCATCACATAAAGAGCCTTCACAAGCTCGTTATCGGCATTTGTGGGGTAGTCGGGGTTAATACGCACCCTGAGGTTTTCTTTGGTGTTTTCCACCGTCTGCTTTGTTATGTCAAGGATTTTGGTGGCACTTTGCTGACCCAAACCCTCAATACCGCAAATCTGAGAATATGTCAGCTTACTTACCTGCCACATATTGGTGTAGCCTTTATCCCTCAAAAGTGCTACTCTTATACCCTGCTTGCCTTTTGCGAGGTGTTCAACCTCCATTGCTTCAAGCGAGGTTTTGAGCCTGTCGTCAAAAAGTGCCTGTGCCTTAATGCGCACCGCTTCTCGCTCGGCACTTTCGCTGTCGATAACAGTCTTAAAGCCTGCCAGCTGAGCACCTGCTCTTGATATAAGGTCTTTAGCCTCCGGCCTTTCAATACCTGCCATATAACTCCCTCCTTTATACAAAACAATTATATGACACCCGGTATTTTACGTCAACATAATTGTAGAAAACGGAGTATAGGTATAACCTATTTTTCACCCTTCCAAAAGTGAAAACCTATGCCCCGTCCCTACGAAAACATAATATCATTTTTTATACTTAAAATATATAGCGATTTCAGCAAAATAAATGCCTCTATCTTGCTAAAAACTAAAGGCCGCAAAACTGCGACCTTTAGTTTTACTTATTTGAATCAATAAACTCAATAGCTTTAAGTGCTGCTACTGCACCGTCGGCGGTTGCTGTGGCAATCTGGCGGACTGATTTAGTGCGGCAGTCGCCTGCTACAAAAACGCCCTCAGTAAAAGTAAGGCAGTTTTCGTCCGACTTAATATAGCCGTACTCGTTAAGCTCGGCTAAATTTTTGAAAGCATCATTTTCGGGAGCCAAACCAATGGCAATAAAAACACCATCGGGATTAAGGGTCTGCTCTGTGCCGTCCTCAGACTTAAGCACAACTGCCTCAAGCTCATCTGCACCCTTAAACTCCTTGACAACCGTTGAGTAAATAACCTCTACGTTATCCCTTGAAGTAAGAGCATCGGCGGTGGTTTTCTCGCCTGTAAGGTAAGGAAGATTCTGCACAACAGTAACCTTCTTGCAGGTTTCGGCAAGAAGAGTAGCTTCAACCAAAGCGGAGTTGCCGCCGCCGATAACCATAACCTCTTTACCTGCGTAAAATGCACCGTCGCAAACCGCACAGAAAGAAATACCCTTGCCAACAAGATTCTCTTCGCCCTCAACGCCTAAAAGGCGGTGCTTCGCACCTGTAGCGATAATAATTGCCTTTGCCTCATACTCTGAAAAATCCGTAGTTACCTTAAAAATATCTTCTTCTTTTTCCACAGACAAAGCCTCTTCCAGCTCAATATCAGCACCCTGAGCAAGAGCCTGCTCCATCATTTTATCGGCAAGCTCGGTACCGCTTATGGAGCCCCATGAAGGGAAGTTTTCAATCTTGGGGGAGTAGGTAATCTGACCGCCGAAGGAAGCTTTCTCCAGCACCAATGCAGATTTTCCTGCACGCCTTGCATAAATAGCAGCGGTAAGGCCTGCAGGACCGCCGCCAATGATAATAATATCGTACATAATAACCTCTTATTATAAAGCTAATCTTGGCCCACTTCTTTTATAGTGAGCCAAGATTTTAATTTTATTTATCAGGAAATGCCTTTAATCTTGTTGGAAATATATGTCTTGATGGGAACTACGTTCTCGTACTTTGTAACCTCGTTGCCCTTAACCTCAACAAGTGTGGGAGCCTGACGAAGACCTAAGGACTTAGCTAATTCCTGATTATCCTCAACGAAGATTTTCTCAAAGCCGATGCCTGCTTTATCTAAAAGTGTAGCCATAGCCTTGCAGTTGGGGCAGGTCTGAGTAGCAAAGAGGTAAAGACCATCTGTAAGCTTAGCACTTGCAAGCTCTGTTACGTTGTTCTCAGCCTCTGCCTCTGCACCTTTTCTGGTTAACTTGCTGTTTGCAATATTATACACAAGTCTGTCCTTGTACTCCTGACTCTTACCGTCGTTCCAGTTTGCAACAGGACGGTAGTAACCTGTAATACGGCTGTAAACCTCAGCCTTTTCGCCGCAATGGGGGCAGGTGAACTGCTCGCCCTGAATATAGCCGTGGTTCTTACAAACGGAGTATGTGGGAGAAAGTGTATAGTAAGGAAGCTTGTAGTTCTCAGCAATTGTGCGAACAAGCTTTGCAGCAGACTGCCAATCGGGAAGCTTCTCGCCTAAGAATGCGTGGAATACTGTACCTGATGTGTAAAGCACCTGAAGCTTATCCTGAACATCCAAAGCTGAGAAAATATCCTCTGTGTAGCCAACAGGTAAGTGTGAGCTGTTGGTGTAGTAGGGTGTGCCGCTTTCTTCGTTAGCCGTAATGATTTCGGGGTAACGTTTTTTGTCGTGCTTAGCAAGACGGAAAGCGGTAGACTCTGCAGGAGTAGCCTCAAGGTTGTAGAGGTCGCCGTATCTCTCCTGATAATCGGAAAGACGCTCTCTCATATGGTTGAGCACTCTCTCTGTAAAGTCCTGACACTCCTTATGTGTCATATCTTTCTGGATCCACTTTGCGTTCATACCTGCCTCGTTCATACCAACGAGACCGATTGTGGAGAAGTGGTTATTGAAAGTACCGAGGTAATGCTTTGTGTAAGGATAAAGACCCTCGTTCATAAGCTTTGTAATAACGTCACGCTTAATCTTAAGTGAACGTGCGGAAACATCCATCATAAAATCAAGACGCTTCATAAAGTCTGCTTCGTTTTCAGAAAGGTAAGCAATTCTGGGGATGTTGATTGTTACAACACCGATTGAGCCTGTGCTCTCGCCTGAGCCGAAGAAACCGCCGGACTTCTTTCTGAGCTCACGAAGATCAAGTCTTAAGCGGCAGCACATTGAACGAACATCGTTAGGCTCCATATCAGAGTTGATGTAGTTGAGAAGTAGGGTGTACCGTATTTGGAAGCCATCTCAAAAAGGAGACGGTTGTTCTCTGTGTCTGACCAGTCGAAGTCTCTTGTAATGGAGTATGTAGGAATAGGATACTGGAAACCTCTGCCGTTGGCATCGCCCTCAATCATAATCTCGATAAATGCCTTGTTTATCATATCCATTTCTTTTTTGCAGTCTTTGTACTTAAAGTCCTGAGGCTTGCCGCCAACGATTGCAGGCTGTTCTGCCAAATCGGGCGGAACTACCCAGTCAAGAGTAATATTGCTAAAGGGTGCCTGTGTGCCCCAACGGGAAGGTGTATTTACACCGAAGATAAAGGACTCTAAGGCTTTCTTAACCTGATCATAGGAAAGGTTATCAACCTTAACAAAGGGAGCAAGGTATGTATCGAAGGAAGAAAATGCCTGAGCACCTGCCCACTCATTCTGCATAATGCCCAAGAAGTTAACCATCTGGTTGCAGAGAGTTGCAAGATGGCTTGCAGGAGAGGAAGTAACCTTACCTGTAATACCGCCTAAGCCCTGCTCAATAAGCTGTCTTAAAGACCAACCTGCACAGTAACCTGTAAGCATTGAAAGGTCGTGGATGTGAATATCAGCATTTCTGTGAGCGTCTGCAATTTCTTTGTCGTAAATTTCAGAAAGCCAGTAGTTAGCTGTAATAGCACCTGAGTTAGAAAGAATAAGACCGCCAACGGAATATGTAACGGTAGAGTTTTCTTTTACTCTCCAGTCGTTAATCTTAACGTAGTTGTCAACAATCTCTTTATAGTCAAGGATTGTAGACTTAATCTTTCTTACCTTTTCTCTCTGACGACGGTAAACGATGTAAGCCTTAGCAACATCTGCGTAGCCGGCCTGAATTAAAACGTCCTCTACAGAATCCTGAATGTCCTCAACTGCAATCTGACCGTCGGCGATTTTAGGCTCGAAGTCAGCAGTAACCTTTAAAGCTAAAAAATCTACAACTGAGGGGTGGTATTCTTTGTTGATACCTTCAAATGCCTGCTGTATGGCATTTGCGATTTTTTTGATGTCAAACTCGACTACCGAGTTATCTCTTTTAATTACCTTATACATAATCAAAAATCCTTTCATAAGTTCTCTCTTTTTTGTGTCCGAAGAGATAATAACACAAAAAATTGTGGTTTGTCAAGAGAAAAACCACAATATATTGTGACAATTTTGTTAATGTTTATTGATTAATAAGAATTAAAAATTTCGTTTTAAATTGCAAAAAAGCCCTCAAACCCTGTATACAACAGCCTTTGGGGGCTTTTCACGAATTGTGTGCACAAAAATACCTACCACAATATCTTGTGGTAGGTATTGAATTAAATATTTCTGATTTTTTCAATATCGCTTTCGATTGCAAACTGCAAATCCTGCAAAGTAGCAAACTTCTTTTCCTCGCGGATGTACTCAATAAGCTCCACCTTAACCTGCTTGCCGTAAAAATCCCCTGCCTCGTCGATAATAAAAGCTTCAACAGTAGGCTCGCCTGTGCCCACAGTAGGCTTCATACCGATATTAAGTGCAGCTTTTAAGGGGGTTTTATTGTCGCTTATGTAAACGTTGGCGGCATATACGCCGTATTTTGGCAACAGTTTGGTGGCGTCAGTACCAACATTAATTGTGGGAATACCCATTTTTCTGCCCAAAGCATTGCCGTGAACAACCTCACCGAAAAGTGCAAAAGGCTTATTTAGCATTCTGGATGCAGTTTTAATGTCGCCTTCATCAAGAAGACGTCTCACCTCGGTTGAGGAAACCGTCACGCCGTCGAGGGTAACCTCGTCAATAACAACGACCTCGATACCTTCTTTCTCACAAAGATACTTAAGCGTGGCAACGTCAGCATTACCGCCTCTGCCGAATTTGTAATTGAATCCGCAGAAAACCTTTTTTGCGTTTAAATTGTTTTTCAGCACGTCTGTAACAAACACAGATGCCGACATAAGGCAAACCTCAGGAAAAGGGACACAGTATACAAGCTCGATGCCTAAATTTTCAAGCTCATGAAGCTTTTCTTCCTGAGTATAAATACGCTTTGATATACCTTTATTAGCATAATCTGCAAAGGTAAACATTGCCGGGGTAAGACCCTCTTCGCGGCAATTAAGCACGCCTTCAATAACCTTGCGATGTGCAAGATGCACACCGTCAAAACAGCCTAACGCTACCGCAGTAGCGGCAGTGGTAGGAACAACCTTGTCAAAATGAATCATATATACCTCCTTTTCTTTTTTACGATACATTTCTTCAAAAATCCTTAATATATAAAACTAATTTTTATAACTTAATTTACTCCGCTTTATCCTCAGTTACGGTTTCAGGTATTTCCTGAACTTCTGCCTGAGGTTCTTCCTCAGACTTTTCCTCAGCGATACCGAAGAAAGCATCAAACTGGTCGGTGTTAAGCTTTTCGCCGATGTTTATAGTTGTATCTTCAACCAAAGTAATCTTCTCTTCAACCTGAGCTACAGCATTGTCGGTAATTTCCTGAGTATCTACCTCGCCAAAATACATTTTGTACCAGATAAGGAAAACGTAAATTGTCCATACCTGACGGGAAGTATCAGCCTTACCCTCGTAGTGTGTGTCAAGCCACTGGGTAAGAATATCGATGTTGAAGAATTTCTGAGCAGTGGGAGAAGTAAACTCCTTCTTAACTATATTATAGTACTTTTCATCCTTAAGCCAAACACGGGTAGGCACGGGGAATCCTAGCTTTTCTTTCTGGGCACTGTCCTCAGGCATATGACGCATAGCACTCTGGCGAAGTGCATACTTTGTGTTGTGCTTGTTTACTCTGAGGCGTGTGGGAAGGCTTGATGCAACCTTGAAAACCTCTTTATCAAGGAAAGGAACACGAAGCTCCAGAGAGTTTGCCATACTCATTCTGTCAGCCTTTAAAAGTATATCGCCAACCATCCAGAGATTTATGTCGAGATACTGCATCTTGGTAACGTCGTCATATTTTCTGGCACGGTGATAAAATTTCTTAGTGTACTCTTGGGGGCGTGAGGCAATGGAAGGGTCTTTTAAAAGTTCCTTCTTCTCTTCATACTCATACATATAAGCATTGCCGATAAAACGCTCCTCCAACGGATGCGTTGAACGGATAATATAGTCTCTGCCCTTGATGTCAGGCATTTTGAGAGCAATTTTGCACAGAAGCTTACGGATAGGATAAGGCACAATAGTCTGATAGAGCTTAGAGTGCATAGGACTTCTGTAAACCTGATAACCGCCGAAAAGCTCGTCGGCACCTTCGCCTGAAAGCACAACCTTAACGTACTTGCTTGCAAGCTGAGAAACAAAGTAAAGAGCTATGCAGGAAGGGTCTGCCAGAGGCTGGTCGCAGAAATACTGCACGTCAGGCACAGCACCCCAGAACTCTTCGCTTGTTATAATCTTTGTGTAATGGTCAACGCCGATTTTTTCAGAAAGCCTGCTTGCCCAGCTTATTTCATTATATTTTTCGCCGAAGTCAAAGCCAACGGTAAAAGTTTTCTGGTCGGCAAAATATGTGGAAACGTAGCTTGAGTCAACACCGCTTGATAAAAAGCAACCAACCTCAACGTCAGCAATTTTGTGGGCGTTTACAGAGTTTTCGAAAACCTTGTCAATCTGGTTGACTGCATCCTCTTCGCTCATATTTTCAATAGGATTAAAGGTAGGTTCAAAGTACCTCTCGGTCATAACCTCACCGTTTTTAAACCACAGGAAGTGGCCGGGCATAAGGCAATAAACGCCTTTAAAGAAAGTTTCAGGAGGAACAGCATACTGGAAAGAAAGGTAGCTGTCCAAAGCTTTCTCATTAAACTCCTTTTTAAACTTGGGATGCTTTAAAATACTTTTGATTTCAGATGCGTAAACAAAGTCGCCGTCTATCATTGTGTAATGCATAGGCTTAATGCCGAAAAAGTCACGGGCAATGAAAACAGACTTGTCCTTGGTATTATAAATAGCAAAGCCGAACATACCGCGAAGCTTCATAAGCATATCTTCCTTCCACTCTTCAAAAGCGTGGATTAAAACTTCACTGTCGGTTTCGGTATAGAACGTATGGCCAAGCTCAATAAGCTCTGCTCGTAAATCCCTATAATTATAAATCTCGCCGTTAAAGGTCAAAACAAGGGTTTTGTCCTCGTTATAAATAGGCTGATGGCCCTCATCAACGTCAATGATGCTTAAGCGTCTGAATCCCATATTTATAAAATCATCGCTGAAAAAGCCCTCAGAGTCGGGACCGCGGTGAGTAATAACCTCTGTCATATTTTTTATGGTTTTGCTTCTGTCGAGCACTTCACCTGTAAAGCCGCAAATACCGCACATATTATCAATTCCTTTCCGTAGTCAGGATAACCTAAGTTTAAAAAACTATATATTATTATACCATAAATACAACTAAACTTATACAGCATAACTATACCACAAACCACACAAATATGCAACGAAAATTTTGCCGTTAGCCACGGCAGGGCGATTCCGCCTTTAGAAAGGTTCATCTTATAATAACGTTCGATTAACGGCGGGGATAAACCGCCAACTGTCCGAAGGACAATAAAACTATGCGTAAGCAAAAAACCCGCCATCAAAGGCGGGTTTTAACATCATTATTAAAATCGCACGCAAGGCGTGCCACCATAATATTTGCGTAGCAAATACATCATTTTGCAAAGCAAAACATCATTCATCATATTGCCTATAGCAATATATCATTTCTGTGATTTTAAAATAAAATCACAGAGCATCCGCAATGTCAAGCACCAGACGCTCGGTCTTTTCCCAACCGAGGCAGGGGTCGGTAATGGATTTACCGTAAACGCAGTCACCGATTTTCTGAGTGCCGTCTTCAAGGTAGCTTTCAATCATAAGGCCCTTCACCATTTTGCCGATATCCGCATTATGACGCTTGCTGTATAGCACCTCTTTGGCAATTCTTATCTGCTCCAAATACTGCTTGTTGGAGTTTGAGTGGTTTGTATCCACAATAACGGCAGGGTTTTTAAGGCCGTGTTTCTGATACATTTCGCTTGTAAGGATTAAGTCCTCATAGTGGTAGTTAGGCTGGCACTGGCCGTGCTTATTTACATAACCTCTGAGGATTGCATGGGCTAAGGGGTTACCCTGACTTTCAGCTTCCCAGCCGCGGTAAATAAATGTATGCTTGCTCTGAGCGGCAGTAATGGAGTTCATCATAACGGTAAGGTCGCCTGAAGTGGGATTTTTCATACCAACAGGAACCTTCAAGCCGCTTGCAGTAAGGCGATGCTGCTGATTTTCAACACTTCTTGCGCCAACGGCAACATAGGCAATAATATCCGAAAGGTAACGATGGTTTTCAGGATAAAGCATTTCATCGGCACAGGTAAAACCTGTTTCCTTCAAGGCTCTCATATGGAGCTCACGGATTGCAACAATGCCCTTAAAAAGGTCGGGCTTCTCGTTAGGGTCGGGCTGATGCAGAAGGCCCTTGTAGCCTGCACCTGTGGTACGGGGCTTACCTGTGTAAATACGGGGAACAATAAAGATTTTATCCTTTACCTTTTCCTGCAAGCCTCTTAGTCTTTCTATATACTCCAAAACCGCATCCTCACGGTCAGCAGAGCAAGGACCGATAACAAGCAGAAACTTGTCGCTTTCCCCTGTAAAAATCTTTGCGATTTCTTCGTCTCTATCTGCTTTGATTTTTGCTAAATCGCTTGAAAGCGGAAACTGCTCCTTAACATCCTTTGGGATAGGCAGTTTGCGAATAAAATTCATATTCATAAAGCTATGTACACTCCTTATTTCTTATCAAATAAAGCACGACGTGTAGTAGAAATCTGCATCATCTCACGCATTGTCTGCTCGTCGCTGTTTAAGAGGGCCGCCTTAAGGCGGTCGAACTGGTCTTCAAATCTATGCATCTGATGCAAAAGGGCAGGCTTGTTCATAAGAAAAAGCTCACTCCACATTTTGTCGTTGATTCTTGCAATTCTGGTTAAGTCCCTGAAAGAGTCGCCGGTGTAATTTTTAAGATTTTCGTCATCACAGCAGTTCATAAGGGTAACTGCAATGCAATGGGTAAGCTGAGAAACAAAGCCAATCATTTCGTCGTGCTTTTCAGGGGTAAGAATACTTACATTTGCAAAGCCCAAAAGCCTGCCGATTTCCAAGCAATCCTCAATTGCCTCGGGGGTGTTCTTGGCGGTAGGAGTAACAATATAGTTTGCACCATGAAAAATCGCATCGTCGGTATTTTCTACACCGTAAACCTCTTTACCTGCCATTGGGTGGGCGGCAATAAACTCCACGTCGTCTCTGAGTGCTGCCTGAACCTCATAAACCACCGAGCCTTTAACACCGGTTACATCTGTAAGCAATGCACCTTTCTTAAAATGCTGCTGGTTATCTTTAATCCAATCTATAAAAACCTGAGGATACAGGCTGAAAACAATTATGTCTGCCTTGCCTAAAGCCTCTTTGTCAGGGGTAATGTAACCTTTATCAATAATATTATTTTTTAACGCGTAATCTATGGTTTCCTGCCTTCTGGCAATGGCAGAAATTTTAAAGCCCAGCTTTTTAAAACCTAAGGCATAGCTGCCGCCCATAAGACCTAACCCGACAATAAGTATATTTTTTTGTGTGTTAAGCATCATATCTGCTCACCTCTACTCCAATGCTTTCTATTTTCTCAAAAAAATCGGGCATACTTTTGCGTACTGCCTGTGCACCCAGAATTTCTCCGCCCGTAAGGGTTAAGAGAACGCTTAAAGCCATTACAATTCTGTGGTCGTTATGTCCGTCTAAGGTCTCGTCCGGTTTATGAAAATCGTGGGGATAAACCACAACGCTGTCTTCTCTTACGGTTACGGCAATGCCGAACTTTTTAAGCTCCTGAGCCATTGCCTGTGCTCGGTCGCATTCCTTCAGCCTAAGTCGCCTTGTACCTGTGAAAACTCCGCCATGCTTTGCACCTGCCACAGCAAAAAGCACAGGGCCTAAGTCAGGGCAGTCGCTTATATTAATTGTAGGCGTGCCTTTTAAAAGTGCAGGAAAATGTTTTTTGTAAACTCGGTCGCCCTGCAGGCTGTCTTCTAAAAGCCCTTCTACCTCTACGTTACCGCCGAGGGCGTTAAAGGCTTCGAAAAACGCGGCGTTTGAATAATCGCCCTCAACCAAAGCATCTACTGCCTTATACTGCTGATTGCCTTTAACAAACAATGTTTTTTCGTCCTGCCACTTAACCTCTACTCCAAACACCTTAAGAGCCTGAATAGTAAGGTTGATGTAAGAAAGGCTCTCAACAGGAGGAATAAGAGTAATTGTGCTGTCCTCATTTAATAGAGGCAGCACAAACAAAAGCCCCGTAATAAACTGGCTGCTTATGTTGCCTTTAATGCGAAAGTTATCGCTTAAAAGCGTACCTTTAAGTTTAAGGGAAGCACTTTCCTTTTTATAATCAATACCCTGCCTGAGGCAGATTTCCTCGTATACGTTAAGAGGGCGTGAAAACAGATATTCACTGCCGGAAAGAGTAACCTCGGTCTTTCCCGACATAAGGCAAAGAGGGATAAAAAAGCGAAGGGTGCTTCCTGATTCACGGCACTTTAAATGGAGATTTTCAGGCAGATTTTTAAGGTCTGTGCCTGTAACGGTTACCGTGTTATCCGAAATCTCACACTTTGCACCTAAGGCGGTAAGGCAATCTATAGTTGCCTTCATATCCTCAGACTGAGAAATACCTTTAATAACGCTTATACCCTTTGCAAGTCCTGCACCGATAAGCATCCTATGTGCCATACTTTTTGACGGAGGGGCCAAAACCTTACCTGAGGCTGTAGATTTTTTAATTACTGCTCTCATTTAATATACTCCTTTAAAAGCAAATCCATAGCCTCTAAATAGCCGTCTGTACCCTTGCCTGAGATTGTTGCCACGCAAGCCTGACGGATGTAGCTTACCTGTCTGAAGTCCTCACGCTTGGAAACGTCAGAAATATGCACCTCTACAGTAGGAATACCAACAGCCTTTACCGCGTCAAGAAGAGCTACGCTTGTGTGAGTATACGCGGCAGGATTAATAACGATTCCCTGAACCTTTGTGTAGTAAGCCCTGTGGATAAAATCTACCAAGTCACCTTCGTGGTTTGACTGCAAAACCTCTGTATCAACACCTGCTTTATCAGCGTGAGCCTTTATTTTATCAACTAAATCAAAGTAGGTTTCCCTGCCGTAAATCGAAGGCTCGCGAACACCTAAAAGATTAAGGTTAGGACCGTTTATAACTAATATTTTCATTTTAAAAATACCTCTTCTACGCTCTTTGCAACTTCCTCGGCACTTAAAGAACCGTTAACCTTAATGTCGGCTGTTTTATTATAAATGCCGTATCTCTGCTCGAAGCGTTTTTTCATTGCCTCTATATCCGAGGCTGTGGGTCTGTCGGCAGTAGGAGTAAGAAGTTCTAAAGCTCTGTCAAGAAAAATCACCTTGCCGTTTTTCTTAAGGTTTTTGATGTTTTCACTTCTTAAAATTGCACCGCCGCCTGTGGCAATAATTGCTCCTGTCAAAGGTGCAACCTCCTCAGCAATAACTGCACTTTCCAAATCGCGAAAATACTCTTCACCGTTTTTCTCAAAAATCTCGCTTATCTCACAGCCTGCACGCTTTACGATTAAAGCGTCTACATCATACAAAGGCCTGTTCATTTCTTTTGCAAGAATGTTGCCGACAGTGGTTTTGCCGCTTGAAGGCATACCTGTAAGAACAATATTTTCTCTTCTTTTTATAATCGTATTAAATATTTCGTCGGCTCTATCCTTCTCAATTTCTTTCGAGAAAAAGTGCTCCGCAGCCTTTATGCCCTGCATTGTAAGCATATAAAGTCCGCCTTTTGCAGGAATACCCTTTTCCAAAGCCTGCATTACAAGCTCGGTGCGTAAGGGGTTATACACAACGTCTGCAAGTGCCTTTAAGTTTGTGAAAACATCCAAATCCACTGCCACAGTATGAACATTAGGATACATTCCGCAGGGAGTTGTATTTATAAGAAAATCTGCATCATTATGAAGAGCCTTTGCGTCATCGTAAGAAACTGTGCCTTCCTCGCCCATAATGCTTGCTACCACAATCTCTTTAGCACCCATACTCTTTGCCACAGCCTGTGCGGTGTGGCTTGTACCGCCTGAACCTAAAATAAGCACCTTTAAATTTTTAAGTGTGGGAACGAGACTTTCCACCAAAGCCTTTAAGCCGTCAAAGTCAGTATTATAGCCGTAGAGCTTGCCGCCGCGGTTTACTACTGTATTTACTGCACCGATTGCCTTTGCACTTTCGCTTATTTCGTCAAGAAAAGGCATAACAGTCTGCTTGTAGGGAATGGTTACGTTTATGGCTTTAAAGTCTCTTTCTCTTAAAAAGGCCTCTACCTTATCCTTGGCAAGCTCCTTAAGTTTATAGTCATAATCACCGATTAAAGCGTGAATTTCGGGAGAAAAAGAGTGAGCAAGTCGCTCCCCCAGAAGTCCGTATTCCATTAAAATTCCTCCTTTGCCCAGTCTGTACCGTAACGCTGAGCAAGCATATCGCAAAGAGTGATTGCCGTGGCACTGTCAACAACAGCCCTTACCCTGTGAACAATGGCAGGGTCGTGCCTTCCCTTTGCCGAAAGGGTTTTATCTGCAAGGTTTTTCATATCCACGGTGTTCTGCTCCTTAAAAATCGTAGGAGTAGGACGCACAGCACAGCGGAACTTAAGTATATCACCATTGGTAATTCCGCCGTTGACACCACCGCTTAAGTCGTTAACAGGGGTAATTTTTCCATCCTCAATCCTTAAGGAGCCGTTAACCTGACTGCCCTTCATACGAGCTACAGCAAAGCCGCCGCCAAACTCTACACCCTTAATGCCGGGAATTGAAAAAAGGAAGTGAGCAAGCACGCTTTCCATACTGTCAAACCAAGGCTCGCCTAAGCCTGCAGGAAGCCCGAGTACAGCGGTTTCTAAAACACCGCCAATGCTGTCGCCCTCATCAGCCGCATTTAAAATCTCAGCCTGCATTGCCTCTGCACTTTCATCCGAAAGCACGGCGAAATATTTTTCATTAAGTGTTCTTATATCATCAACAGCGTTTTCAAAGGCTCTGTCAGAAACCGTGCCGCACTTTGCAATATGGGTTCCGATTTCGATACCTTTATTTTTAAGAGCAAGACGCGCTATAGCTCCTGCGGCAACTAAAACTGCGGTAATTCTGCCGCTGAAATGTCCGCCGCCCCGATAATCCTGAAATCCGTGATATTTAACATCTGCCGTAAAATCCGCATGACCGGGACGTGCGGTAGAGGCCATCTCAGAATAATCCTTGCTTTTGGTATTAGTGTTTCTAATTAATATTGTAATGGGAGTGCCTGTGGTAAAACCTTCAAAAACTCCGCTTAAAATCTCAAATTCGTCAGCCTCCTGACGTGGTGTTGAGATTTTCCCCATTGGAGCACGCTGAGAAAGACATCGGCGAATATACTCCTCATCTATTTTAATACCCGGAGTAAGTCCGCTTAGCACCGCCACCAAGCCAGCGCCGTGGCTTTCGCCCGTTATGCTTATATTAACACTTTGACCGAATGACGATTTCATAAATAAAACTGCTCCATTCTTTCTGAAAGTTCATCTAAACTTTCTTCCTGCATTTTAAAGGTGCCGATTTTATCTGAAATAATTACCGTAACCGTAGAGGCACCCGCCTTTTTATCATGAGAAACAGCCTCTGAAAGTCTTGCCTTTTCCGCCTTGAATGAGGTAGGAAGTTTTAAGCTTTCAAGAACCTTTAAAACTCTTTCTTTTACTTCTTTTTCGCAAACTGCAAGCATACCCAACGCCACACACTCGCCGTGGTAAAGCCCGCCCTCGGCTACGCTTTCAATAGCGTGACCTACAGTATGGCCGAAGTTTAACACCTTTCTCAGTCCCGATTCTTTTTCGTCTTCTTCAACCACACGCTTTTTAATAAGAAGCGAGCCTGCTATAATCTCATCAATCATATCCATAGGGTTTTCGCTTGCTTCGATTTTTTCAAAAAGCTCTTTATCAAAGTTAACTGCCATTTTAACTGCTTCTGCAAGGCCGGCAGAAACCTGACGCTGAGGCAAAGTTTTAAGGGTTTCGGGGTCGATTAAAACCGCCTTCGGCTGATAAAAAGCACCCACGATATTTTTAATACCGCCTAAATTTACTGCCACCTTACCGCCGATTGAAGAGTCTACCTGCGAAAGCACAGTTGTGGGTATATTGTAAAAATCCACCCCGCGCATAAAGCTTGAAGCAACAAAGCCCGCCAAATCTCCGCAAACTCCGCCGCCTACGGCAACAACTGCATCTTTGCGGGTAAAGCCTGCCTCAAGCATTTTTTTAAGGAGTTTTTCATAAACTTCTATGCTCTTGCTTTCTTCGCCCTGAACAACCGTCTCAATAAATCCTGCCTTGCACTGTGACGCCACGCACTCGGCGTACTCTTTGGGTACTCCGCTGTCTGTAACAATAAGCACCTTTCGGTTTAAATTAAAAAGCTCGCCTGCTTTTGCAAGGTTTCCTCTTTCTATATATATATTGTAATCTGTGTGTTTTAAATCAACGTTGATAATCATATTACCACTCATTTCAAATCAGTTTCGTGAGCAAAGGTTCCCACAATTCTCAGCCTGTCACAACAGCTTGACAATGCTTTAAGCATTTCCTGCCCCTTTTTGCTGTGGGCGTTGCCGTCTACCTCTACGTAGAAGTAATACTGCCACAAAAGCTTTTTCATAGAACGGCTTCTTAGGGTTCTCATATTAAAACCGCTGTTACCGATAATTGTAACCGCCTTAGCCAAGGCACCTGCCTCGTTCTTAACGGTAAACACAAGTATGGACTGCATACTGTTATCCTCGGCTTCGGTCTTTTTTTCTACCCTTGAGAAAACTGCAAAACGAGTTGTGTTGTTGCTGTTTTCATTTATGTTCTTTTCCAGCATATCCAAGCCATAAAGCTGAGCTGTATCTTCGCTTGCAATGGCGGCAATGGTTTTATCATTCTGCTCTGCCACGTACTTTGCGGCTAACGCCGTGTTGTTTGCCTCAACTGTTTTAAGTCCGTGTCTCTTTATATACTCTGCACACTGAGCCAAAGCCTGCGGGTGGCTTACAACCGTTTTAACGTCGTTTCTGCCTGCACCTTTTATACCTATAAGATTCTGAGTAATCTCTAAATCATAAACACCGTTTATATAAAGAGTACCCTTGAACAAAAGGTCAATAACCTGAGAAACTTCGCCTGCGTAGCTGTTTTCTATAGGAAGCACGCAACAGTCGCACTCGCCATTTACAACTGCATTGTAAGCAGTTTTGAAATCACCGAAAGAGTAAAGGTTGCCGTCAGGGAAAATACGCTTTGCGGCAATAAATGCAAAGGCACCCTCAACGCCGCTGTAAGCTACCTTAAGACCGTTTTGAATCTGACTCTGATAATTTTTGGACAAATCCATACAGGTCTGCAAAAAGTTTACGTAATACGCTCTTAGGGCTTCATCCTCAACCAGACTTGAGTTACGGCGAATAACCTCAGCCTCACGCTCAGGGTCAAACACCGGCAAGCCGTGGCTCAGCTTATACTGACCCACCTGAGCCGATGCCTGCATTCGCTTAACAAAAAGCTCTGCCATTTCCTTATCAATTTCGTTTATAGCTTTACGTGCCGACTGTAGCATATCCATAATTTTAGCTCCTTTTTCAAGGGTTTTTAAGTTGGTTAACATTGTTAACCATTTGATTATGGTACCTATTATACTTCCCCTCAAAGCAAAAGTCAAGAAAAATATAACGTCTTGACAGATAAAGCTTTTAAGGGTTATCATATATTTTAGTATAGAAGCCTAAGAGGCCTTTGGGAGGATTTATGAGCTTTACTTTTATGTTTTTCTTCAATAGCCTGCTTTTAGGCGTAGGGCTTGCAATGGACGCTTTTTCCGTGTCACTTGCAAACGGACTTAACGAGCCGAAAATGAAAAAACGCCGACAATGCTTTATTGCAGGAGTATTCGCATTTTTTCAGTTTATAATGCCCATGGCCGGCTTTTTCTGCGTACATACCGTGGCAAACTTTTTCGGTGTGTTCGAAAAGTTTATCCCGTGGATTGCACTCGCACTTTTAGGCTTTATAGGCGGCAAAATGCTGTTTGAGGGCATAAAATCCAACGACGAAGGGGCAACTCACGCCACAGTAGGTATAGGCGCCTTGATGCTGCAAGGCGTGGCAACGTCTATAGACGCACTATCCGTTGGCTTTACAATTTCCGAGCACACTCCCTTCGGTGCATTTATCTGTTGCCTTATAATCGCCGTTGTTACCTTTATAATATGTATGGCAGGTCTTACCCTGGGCAAAAAATTCGGCACTAAGCTTTCAAACAAAGCGTCCATTCTCGGCGGTGCCATTCTTTTGTTTATAGGTATCGAAATTTTTGTAACCAGCTTTTTCTGAGAGGTGAAATATTATGCAAAACGAGCTTGGAACCCCCTCTGTGCGTGAACAGCTTATTATCGCAGGCATTGAAGAGCTTGAGGCTCACGGCATTGCCGACTTTTCTTTAAGGCGAGTAGCTGCCGCTTGCAATGTTTCATGTGCCGCGCCCTACAAGCATTTTGAGAGCAAGGAAAACCTTATTGATGAAATATTTAAATACATAGGCACCCAGCTCGACCTTCTTTTGGAACAGGTTGCAGAAATTTTTGAGAGTGATCCCAAAAAACAGCTTGTAGAAAGCGGTATTGCTTACATTCGCTTTTGCCTTGCAAACCCTCATTTCAGGGCTATTATGACCCTTTCTGAGGACACTCTTCCCTTAAAAAATACGGTTAAGCCTCTGCTAACCCTTTGCCTTCCTCACATCAGCCCTCGCGAAATAACACGGCGTGAGCTGCTTATTCGCTCTCTTATTTACGGCGGTGCCGTAATGCTTGAAAGCGGCGAGCTAAAAGAAGGCGACGAAGCTGTGGCAGATATCAAGCAAAGTATTTTAAGAACCATAGACGGATACTAAAAAACGCCCCTTGAATTTTCAAGGGGCATATTTGTAGCCTTTTTTTATGTTCTTTAAAAAACACAAATGGCAAAATTTGAGATTTTTCCCTAAAAATCGCCAAAATCTGCAGTTTATATTTCCGTAGCGAAATTTAAGATTTTCTGTCAAAAGAATTATACAATTTGTATTATTCGTTTTTATCAACATTTATGTGGAAAACTCTGTGGAAAAGTTGAAGAACTATGGGTCTGACCCCCGATTTTTACTAAATTTTCTCAATATTTCCTTTTTTGAATTAAAAATTCACATTGATAACTTGTTTCCTTTTTAGAATTTATTTGAGTTTTCAATTACTATTTGTATTATCTTATTTGTCAACAACAGGAAAATAAATTTACAAAAAAACCTTCCCTTGGAAAAACAAGGGAAGGTTTTTGACTTAAAATTTCAAATTACGCATTACGCTCAGCAAGTTACAGTAAACTTACCGCCGGATTCGCCTGAAATCTTATAAACAAGTCCGTCAGTTCCGGGATGACTTATATCCACGGTCTGTGAACTGCCGTCATTGAAAATAATATTCTGATAATCTGAATAGTTAAAAGTATAGCTGTACTTGCCGTTGCTCTGCTTGGTCATAGCAACACCTGACCACTCTGCATTTTTACCGCCTGTGCCCCAAGCATAAATTTTAACCGTGCTCCAGTTCTTTGAATTCTCAAAATAAACCGTAATACTCTTGGTTTCGCCGGGCTTATAGCCAACGATATCATAAAGGGCGTTCTGGCATTTTGTTATAACAGTCTGGGTTGCAGAGTCAAGATTAGCTCTCTTAAGAGCCATATACTGGTCGTAGGAGCTGTAGGTGTAGTAGGTCTCCAAATCCTGCTTTGCAGTAGTACCTGCACTAACTGTTACAAGCGAAGCCTCTTCTACAGGGAACACAGCAATAATTTTGGCAACATATTTCTGGATAGCAGTTGCATCCTTGATGTTAACCTTACCGTCGCCTGTTACGTCTGCCTGAGTAAATGCAATACCCTCGAGAGTGAGCATTTTTGCTGTATACTTCTGAACCTGTGTTGCATCCTTAACGTTAACTTTACCGTTAAGGTCTGCATCGCCGTAAAAAGGAATATCATCAGGCACAGTTGCGGTTGTAGCCTGTGTTACGGTTGTGGTAATTATATCGGAAGTTGTCGACTCCGAAGGCTCGCCCTGAATGGTAGTTTCTGTAGGCTCAGTCTGAGCAGGTTTTGTGGGAACATCTGGCATTTCAGGAAGAACCGCCTCACCGTTTACCACCTCAAAAGCTACAGAAGCGTCGTGAGCATCGCCCTCAGAATATTTAAGTGATACCGAAACCACGTACTCTGAATCATAAGGAACGCTGAAAGTAAATGTAGATTTATCGGAGTACTTCTGATACACTGCTCCGTTGATAGCAAACTGATACTGACAGTCATAGTTGCCGTCTGCAGGATAAGCACTTGCCTTAATGTTGCCGTTACTGAGCTTTTCAACAATAACAACAGGAGCAAGCTCATCAACCTCAGGCACAGTTACCTCAGTAGTACCTGTAGGCTCTGTGGGAATTGTTACAACTGTTGTAGGAATAACCACAGGCTCAGTTGCCTTGGTTGTTTCCTTGGGCTCTGTAACTGTAGGCTTTGTAGCCACAGTAGTTACCTTAGGCTCTGTAGCCTCGGTCTTTGCAGGCTCTGTAGCCTTGGTTGTAGGCTCGGTAGGAGTTGTAACAACTTCCTGCTCGCTTGTTGTCATAGGAATAATGTAACAGCACTGAGGAATCATTTCATTATAGTACATATTGGTACCGTTAAAGAGGATACCATCCTCATAAACCTCTACAATATAGCCCTCGGAAAGGCCAAGCTGTGCACTTCTGTCAACCTTGCCGTTAACCAGCTTACGAACACCGCCGATAGCGGAGTTATGAATCATTACGGCAGAGGTACCGTTGTTGTCAGAGTAGTTATACTGGCCAACCCATGAATCCTTTGCCTCTAACTGAAGATGAGTATGACCTGTAATAATAACACAGTCCTTGTAAGTTTCCATAAGTTTAACAAAACGGCTTACATCAGAGTTAGACTTTACAAGTGCAAGGTCATAGTAGTAAGGAGTTGTAAGCTTGTCGCCACTACCCCAACCGCCTACGTTGGCATGCTCGATAATAAAGATGTTCTTACCGTCATTCTTATACTTCTTTAAAAGGCCCTCAAGCCAATCAAGCTGAGCCTTAGAGAACTGAGTACCTTTATTGGTGTAAAATCCGCCCTCAAGAGCCATAAAAATAAAGTGGTCGCCTGTAACGGGCTCGGTTACCTCAAAGTAAGGCTTGCCGGCATTGATTGTAGACTTGTCGCCGTTAAGACCGGTAGCCTTAATAAATGGAGCGTTATTGTTATAGTAGTTGCCGTTTTTGTCCCAATATGTAGCAACATCATGATTTCCGTTAGCCTCGTAAATAGGTGCAGCGTAAGAAGAATCAGCCAGAATTCGCTGATAACGCTCAAACTCTGCAGCATAGGTTTGGGCACCATTCTGGTCGTTTACAACGTCACCGGATAAAACCGTAAAGTCAACGTCACGCGTTGCCAGAGTTTCCAGAGCCTTTTTTAAATGTGTCTCATCATGAGGATAAGAGCCTGAACCATAGGAATCGTTAGCAAGCTGAGGGTCGCTTATGGAACCAAAGGTGTAAAGAAGCTTAGAGTTAAATTGTTTGCTTGCAGGAATAGAGTATACAGCAGCCGCACCTGAAACTGTAAGAGTGCTTGAGCCTGACTTTACTGCAATAAGCTTTGTGGCAGCATCAGGAATAGCGGTATACTTCGGCATATCAAACGAACCCGAACCACTTACGGTGGCTATTTTTCTGTAACCGGTAAGGGCTTTGGTGTTGTCTGCCCAGTAAAGGTCATAATCACCGCTTAAACCGCTAAGAGAAATTTTACCCTGAGCATAGCCTGCCTTTGTGGAAGAAAAGCTGTAAGTCAGAGTACCGGCCGCGAAAATATTAACAGCCGAAATTACCATTACGCTGCTGAGCATTATTAAAAATGCCAACAGCAATGAAAGAGGTTTTGTAAATCTTTTCACGTTATTCACTCCTTGGATATTTTATACAAAATAATTATAACACAGCCAAATTATTTATACAAGAAAAAAAGCCTTTCTACTTAAAGAAAGGCTGTAAAAATTTTATTCAAAATTTCGGTAAATTGCTACAAGCTTACCCAGCAGAGCAACCTCGTCAACAATTATAGGCTCAAAAGCGTCATTTTCAGGCTGAAACCTAAAATGTCCGTTTTCCTTATAAAATCTTTTAACGGTAGCCTCGTCCTCAATAAGAGCCACAACAATGTCGCCGTTTTCGGCAACAGGAGTACGGTGAACAATGGCAATGTCGCCGTCTAAGATGCCTGCGTTAATCATACTTTCACCGCAAACGCGAAGGGCAAAAAGCTCTCTGCCTCTTCTGACGCTTTCGCTTACGGGCACATAACCCTCAATGTCCTCCACCGCTAAAATAGGCATACCTGCAGTAACACGGCCCATAATTGGAATCTGGGAGCTTTTTTCAGAGCCCGATAAACGGATACTGCGATTTAAGCCCTTGTCACGCTCAATAAGACCCTTTTCCTCCAAAGTTTTAAGGTGCAGGTGCACGGTAGAAGTAGACTTAAGCCCTGTAACTGCACAAATCTCACGAACCGAGGGGATGCGGTTATCCTGAGCGCATTCATGTATATAATCATAAACTTTTTGCTGACTTTTGGTAAGCGGCTTCATAGTAAAAACCTCACTTTCTGATTACATAGTAACATATACAACGCCCAAATGCAAACATTTGTTTTAAAATTTTTGCGAAATTTATTCACAAATAAAACAGGAAATGTTCAGTTTAGGTTAACAGGTAGTTAACAAATTTGCTTACATTATAATATATAATGTAACTGAACCCGAAAGGTAGGGTTCATGTTCTACCCCTCCTCTGTCACAGACGTATTAATTCTGTGAACCCCTCATTTAATAAAAACAGGAACAGCGAGCTGACCGCAACAGCTCGCTGTTCTTGTTTTGTACGTGGGTTAGCCACCTGCAGGGCACCTCCGCCTTTGGACAGGTCAGATGTTAAAAAACTTTCAGCACTTCATTGTAGGGGCGATTACCAATCGCCCGCTATGTGTTGCTATAACATTAACCTTTCGGGCGGATAGTATCCGCCCCTACTATAGACAAAACCGCCGTCGAGTTTATCCTCAGCGGCGGTTGTTTTATCACATATTATTTAAAATCTTAAGTGCACCTGTGGGGCAGGCTTCTGCACACTTTTTGCAAGTGAGGCAGCACTGAATTGTTTCGGGATTGTTGAACTCGGGTTTGATTGTGGTTTCAAAGCCACGGCCAACCAAGCCTAAAATGCCCTTCTTGGCAACTTCGTCGCAAACTCTTACGCAAAGCGAGCAAAGAATACACTTGCCCTGATTACGCTCGATAGAAACGAGGCTTTCCTCAACAAAGGTCTTGTGCTTAACACCCTCAAAGCGGCAGGGGTCGATTACATAGCGGTTAGCGTGCTTGATAAGTGAGCAATCCTTAAAGTCGTGGCAGCCGCACTCAAGGCATCTTTTTGCCTCGGCTCTTGCATCTGCTTCGCTAAAGCCTAAGTTAATCTCCTTGAAGTCGTTTCTTCTCTCTTCGGGAATACGAACAGGCATCTTAACTCTTGCCTTTTTCTCCTTATCGCTGAGCATTTCGGCAGTAACCTCACGCTCACTGTAGTAAGGCTTAATGTAAGGCACACAGTCACCTTTGAGGAAGCTGTCAATAACCTCAGCTGCCTTGTTAGCCTCGCCGATTGCGGCAATAGCAATGGATGCACCACGGTTGGTAGCGTCGCCAACAGCGAATACGTCACTCAGATTTGTTCGGAAAGTAAACTCGTCGGCAGAAATTATGCCACGGTTATTAAGCTCTAATTCCTCGAAGCCCTTAACGTCAACCTTCTGGCCGATTGCGGCAATTACTGTGTCAACGTCAAGATACTCAAACTCACCCTCAACAGGCACAGGTGAACGTCTGCCCGAGGCATCAGGCTCGCCCAGCTCCATAACCTGAAGCTTAACGGTCTTTACTCTGCCTGACTCGCCAATATATTCATCGGGATTTGTAAGGAACTTAAAGGTTACACCCTCTTCCATTGCCTCTTCAATCTCGATATCCTCAGCAGGCATCTCGGCTCTGGTACGTCTGTAAATAACGTAAACCTCTTTTGCACCAAGGCGAACGGCACTTCTGCAAGCGTCCATAGCGGTGTTACCGCCGCCTACAACGGCAACTTTCTCGCCGATAAACATAGGCTCGCCCTCAGCAACTGTTCTGAGGAAGTCAATACCGCCTACAACGCCCTCAAGCTCTTCGCCCTTTGTACGGGTGGACATACTGCTCCAAGCACCTATTGCAACCAAGGTTGCGTCAAAGTCTTTGCGGATGTCGGAAAAAGTTACGTCCTTGCCGATTTTAACATTATTCTTCATCTGAACGCCTAAGGAAGCAATCTGCTCAATTTCCTTATCAAGCACAGCCTTGGGAAGTCTGTACTCGGGAATGCCGTATCTAAGCATACCGCCCATTTTAGGCATAGCATCAAAAATTGTTACCTTGTGACCCTTTACGCTTAAGAAATATGCGGCAGTTAAGCCTGCAGGGCCGCCGCCTATAATGGCAACGGTCTTACCTGTGGGCTCTGCAACCTGAGGCTTAAAGGGATTTTCGGAATTCATATCATTATCTGCGGCAAAATACTTAAGAAAAGCTATGCTCATAGGCTCTTCTACTAACTTTCTGCGGCAGTTAGACTCACAAGGATGAGGACATACTCGACCGATAGAAGCAGGCAAAGGAAGCTTTTCCTTAATAATCTCAACCGCCTTTTTATCGTCACCCTCAGCAATTGCCTTGATGTAACCCTGACAGTCTGTACCTGCAGGGCAGTTAAGTGAGCAAGGAGCCACGCAGTCGCCTGTGTGGTCGCTCATTAAAAGTTCTAAAGCAACTTTACGAGCTTTAATAACTCTTTCGCTTTCGGTATTAATTACCATACCCTCGCTTACCTTTGCACTGCAAGCACGAAGAAGCTTAGGTATACCCTCAGCCTCTACAACGCAGATACCGCAAGCACCAAAAACTTTAACGGACTCGTGGTGGCAAAGGGTAGGGATTTCAATGCCTGCATTTTTTGCGGCATTAAGCACGGTGTCGCCATTATTTGCAAAAACTTCCGTACCATTAATAGTAAGTTTGATTTTATCCATCTCAGCGGCACCTCCTTAGTTAGTTTTGATTGCACCGAATTTGCAGAGTGTTACACACTGACCGCACTTGATGCACATGTCCTGATTAATAACGTGAGCAACTTTAAGCTCACCGCTGATTGCAGTTGCAGGGCACTTTTTAGCACACAATGTACAGCCCTTGCACTTATCACCTTCGATTTCGTAGGTAATAAGGTTACTGCATTCCTTTGCAGGACATTTTTTATCATTAATATGAGCTTCGTACTCGTTTCTGAAATAGCGGATTGTGGTAAGCACAGGGTTTGGAGCAGTCTGACCCAAACCGCAGAGTGCACCGTCCTTAATAGCAAGGCAAAGCTCCTCTAAAAGCTCGATGTCGCCTTCTTTACCCTTGCCGTCACAAATTCTGGTTAAGATTTCAAGCATACGCTTTGTGCCGATTCGGCAGGGCACGCACTTGCCGCAGCTTTCCTTGGCAGTAAAGTCAAGGAAGAACTTAGCCATAGCAACCATACAGGTGGAGCTGTCCATAACAACCATACCGCCTGAGCCCATAATGGCACCTGTTGCACCTAAGGCCTTGTAGTCAATAACTGTGTCAAGCAAATCCTTGGGGATACATCCGCCTGAAGGGCCGCCCATCTGAACCGCCTTGAACTCAGCGTCGTTTTTAATTCCGCCGCCAATGCCGTAGATAACATCCCTGAGGGTTTTACCCATAGGAATCTCAACCAAGCCGCCTTTTTTGATTTTACCTGTTAAGGCAAAAACCTTTGTGCCCTTTGAGTTTTCGGTACCCATAGCAGCAAAGGCCTCGCCGCCGTTATTAATAATCCATGCAACGTTTGCAAAGGTTTCTACGTTATTTATGTTAGAAGGCTTCTGCCAGTAACCGCACTGAGCAGGGAAAGGAGGCTTAAGACGGGGCATACCACGCTCGCCCTCCAAAGACTCGATAAGGGCAGTTTCCTCGCCACATACGAAAGCACCTGCACCAGCCTTAATACGCATTTCACAGGAGAAGTCTGTGCCTAAAATGTTCTGGCCCAAAAGGTTCTTCTCTTTTGCCTCGTTGATAGCATTCTGAAGTCTTTTAATAGCAAGAGGATACTCGGCACGAACGTAAACAACTGCTTCTTTTGCACCGATTGTATAAGCACCGATAAGCATACCCTCAATAAGTGTATGGGGGTCGCTTTCGATAACAGCTCTGTCCATAAATGCACCGGGGTCGCCCTCGTCAGCATTACAGATAAGGTATTTTTCCTCGCCTTTGCTTTCTTTTGCGGCATTCCACTTAAACCAAGTGGGGAAGCCTGCACCGCCTCTGCCTGCAAGACCGGAAGTTTTAATAACCTCAATAACATCGTCCTGAGTCATACCGGAAAGCACCTTTTTAATTGCCTCATAGCCGCCTGCGTTTATGTAGGCTTCGATGCTTGTGGGGTCGATAATACCGCAGTTGCGAAGAGCGATTCTTGTCTGCTGTGATAAGAATGACTTATCGTCATCAGTAATCAAAAGGTCCTCAACCTCTGACAAATCCTCAGCTGATACCGCCTTTAAAATACGCTCTGCGTCATCTTCCTTAACCTTTACAAAGCGTACAAAAAGCTCGTCGCCGTCATAAACGTCTACAATAGGCTCAAGGTAGCACATACCGATACAGCCTGTAATGCCGAGACTTACGTTTTTGGCGGAATTTATCCGAGCTTCAATAGCGTTATATACTTTTTGAGCACCTGCGG
>JAFTIP010000060.1 GCA_017456845.1 Ruminococcus sp. | reverse complement strand
GCTTCAAAATACGCCACCGAAGCGGCTAAGAATATGAAAGTTTGCCCCGCTTGCGGAGAAAGCACTACTGCGGACAAAAACTTCTGCCCTTCCTGCGGTGAGAAATTACCTGAAAAATCCATAGCAGATGAGCTTGTATGTACCTCCTGCGGCACACAGAACAATGTGGGCACAAAATTTTGCCAAAATTGCGGAGCTAAACTTCCCTTTGCGGTAAATGAAGAAAATGCTCAGCTCAGTAAAGATCAAAAGGTTCTTGACGAGTTTAAAGAGTATCTGCCTCAGTATCCTGTGTGGAGCTGTGGCGGTAAAAACTTTATATTGGAAAAAGAGCCTGACTACTGCTGGTTTTCTGCAAGGTTTGACAGTAACTTCTCTGCAGAAAAGGCGGTCGAAGGCTACCGTCAGCTTCTTATGAATAACGGATTCAGACAGGCAGGTCAGTACCCAAGCATCTGCCATCTTTACAAAATGATAAACGGCACCTGCTACCACGCAGACACCGAGCATTGCTTCGAGGGTGACAGTGACACCCCAACAATTTACTTTAATGTAGCAGAGCCTGCAGGCGGCTTTGACTATGTAAAACCCGAGCCTAAAAAGCAAAAAAGCTTTTTCGATTTATTTAAATAAATTCATAAGAGGAGGATTTAACATGAAAAAAAGATTATTATCACTTATCCTTTGTCTGACTTTGGTTCTGGCATTGGTGCCTATGGGGGCTGTCAGCGCCGCTGACGATGACTTTAAGGAGGTTCCCACCTCCTTTACTGCTCCTTACATCTACATAACCGCAGACAGGGGTCGTGACATTCTGGTTAACGCAGTTCACCCTGAGGATTTGCAGAGATTCATTGCATATTCCGACGGCTATTGGGGTGACGCCCAGGGCGGCAGAACCGACAACGACTATTGGTGGACTAAAGAATACGGCGACGGCTTGCGTTTTGATTTGGATTTTCAGTACGACTGGCGAATCCCCGGCGGTGAGTGGCACTATACCGAAGAATGGGACACAATGAATGTTCACGGTGACAACAATCCCACCTACGAAGGCTTCGACTGGTGGGGCGACATTTCAGGTACTTACTGGAGAGTTTTAAGAGGAACTGACTGCTACAACGCAGAAGAAGGCAGCAAGTACTATCCCTTAAAGGACTATTTTGACGAGTTCTTTGACGGATACGATAACTACTACCTCTTTGACCAGAGCAAATCCTTGGAGTTCAGAGCAAGATATGTGGTTAAGCAGACCTCAGGCTACTATTCTGTAGAGGACAAAGAAGACGTAGTGTCCTATATCTTCTCCGACTGGAGTGACACCGTTTCCTACGGTGCAAATAACGACGCAAGTGCTCAGCTTCCTGCTACCCTTCCTGCACCTACAATCGAAGACCCTTATATTGAGGTTGGTACAGGCGAATACGGTGCAAATATGATTTGGCTCCGTGCCTTTACTCCCTTTGATATGGCTTATCTTGACGGTATCAGATTAGACGTTGAGGAAACCTCGGTTAAATGGGTTGGTTATCAGGATATCCGTATAGAAGCAAGCCTTGATGGTGAAAACTGGCAGGAGGTAGCATACCACAACCTTTCTTCCAAGGAATATGACATTGATACTATTGACATCTGGTGGAAGCTTATCCGCGACCCCGAGGTTATTAACGTTTGGCGTGCTTTTGAGTGGCAGGAGCAGGAGGTTTACCTCAGAGCCAGATACTACTGTGAAATCGAGCATTACGACTACACAGGCGAAGAGGTTAAGAGTGACTGGATGGAGATGTACTCCCCTTACAGCCCCGTGGTTAAGATAAATGTTCCCGAGGTTAAGCAGTACTCTATCACAATGGATTACCAGAACTACGGAGCAGAGGATTACTCAACCGATAATTTTATCCGTACAGAAAACGAAAAGATAGGTTGGATTCGCCTTGCTCCTCTTGAGGGATTCTGGGTGCAGAAGGTAGTTGTAAACGACGAGGTTATGTTTGACCTTTCGGACGAAAGCACCTACGAGCTTCTTGATTGGGAAGAACAGGAGCAGATGGCACGCGACTACTTTAAGTTCAAGGATGACCCCAATGCTTGGGACGACCTTAAAATTTCCGTAACCTACGGCGGCGAAGCCCCCACAAAGCATAATGTTACATACTATGTTGGCGAAGAAAGCACAGGCAAAGGCTATGTAAATATTAGTGCCAAGGGCTTTTATCAGGACCTTGACGACAACGAAGAAATTGCCGCTATTAACGAGGGTATGAAGCCTACACTTACAGTAAAGGCTTCAAATGGCTCTGCTATCAAGAGCGTTACCCTTGACGGCAACAAGCTTAACGTTCCCAAGGATGCTACCGAGTATGTTTACGAGATGTCAGCCATTGACCACGCTATGGACTTGGTTGTAGAGTTTGAAGCAACCTCTTTCAGCGTATATGCTTCAAAGTGGGGCAACGGCACAGTTACCGTAACTGCCCCCGAATATTACGAAGAAGCAAATGAATATGTAAACAAGGGTGACTCTGCTACCTTTGAAATGGTTGCTGACGAAGGCTACGAAATCCTCAGCGTAAAACTTGACGATGAGGAAATCGACCTCACAACACTTGGCAAGGTTGGTGACGAAAAGCTTACCTCTGCAACCTATACAATCGAGGATGTGCAGAAGGCTCATAGACTTTCTGTAACCTTCTCTGACGAAGAAACACAGTATGTAACCCTTACTGTTAAGTATAACGCAGACCACGGTACCTGCAACGGTGGCGACCTTACAGAAAGCGTTGTAAAGGGCGGCTCCTGCAGCATCAGCATTGTTCCCAAAACAGGCTACTATGTAGCAAAGATTATCGACGGCGAAAATGAAATTACAAACTTTGTTGGCGATTCTTACTATGTAAGAAACCTTAACGAGGACAGAACCGTAGAGGTTATTTTCGAGCAGGAGGCTATTCCCGAGCTTCTGGGCGATGTTAACTTAGACGAAAAGGTTAACATCAAGGACGCAACTCAGATTCAGAAAGCTGTAGCAAAAATAGTTGAATTTGACGAAGGCGAAAACCGCCGTGCTGAAGTTACAGGTGACGGTAAGGTTAACATCAAAGACGCAACCGCAATCCAGAAGTATGCCGCAAAGATTGAAACAGGATTCCCCATCGGCGAGCCTATTTAACCGTTAGCTACGGTGGGCAATTCCGCCTTTGGGCAGGTCAAATGTAAATTGAACCTTTCCGTTACGGCGGAGATATAAAAGTATAGGGATAAATCCTTTTGTATAAAGTTAATCTAAGTAAAGCATAAATAAAACTTATAAATATAATTTGCAACCCCTCTGCGTGAAAACAGAGGGGTTAACTTTTTATTGAGCGAAATCACTTCGCTACACCTTTGCCACCAACCTTGTGAATGGTGTCAAGCAACCTGACGGTGGGGTAAAATGCCTCACACCAAGACAGGCCGGTGACCTTCTCGGACACAGTACATCACAGATAACCGAGATGTATTATGTTAAGAGAGATAACTCAAGGCTTATCGGTATAACCGATAGCTTTGAGATATAATAGGGGTTGTTGAAAACATTGTGATGTTGTGATAAAATATATTTATTGGGAAATGAACATAGGAGGCAGAGTGATGAGGAGATTTTATTTTGTGTTAATAACGACTGTGATAATGATAGCTACGGTTTTTGCGCCGATAGGGGTGGAAGCTGAAACTGTTAGTGGTGATTATAAATATGAAGTCGTTAATGGTTCAGCTAAAATAGTAAAATATTTAGGTGCTGATATGGTTGTAGATGTGCCCACTGACATTGATGGTTATGTGGTTACGAGTATTGGAGATGCTTTTTATAATTGCTCATCTATTACAGAAATTACTATTCCGCCTTCTGTTACTGATATTGGAGACTGTGCTTTTGGATATTGTAGAAAACTTGAAAGAATAACTCTTCCAGAGTCTGTTAAGAGTATTGGTGATTATGCATTCTATAAATGTTATGAGCTAAAAGAGATAGTAATCCCTGATGGGGTTACAAGTATTGAAAAGTACACTTTTCATAAATGCTACTGTCTTTCAGAAATTATTCTTCCATCTTCAGTAGAGAGAATTGGCGAGTGGGCGTTTGAGAGTTGTTCAAGTTTAGAAAGTATTTATATTATGAACTCTAAATGTGATATCTATAGTAGTAGCTTTACAATACCTGAGATTACTGTCATTTATGGATATGAAGACTCTACAGCACAAGAATATGCTGAAGTTTTTAATATAGCATTTGTTTCTTTAGGTATAGAACCAACCGAGCCTGAAACACAAGAGCCGACGATTGAGGTTACGGAAAATAGTCTGACAACAGATGTGCCAGAAACAACATCGATTGTACATACAACTACAGATGTAACTGAAAGTCAGAATGCTACAGAGACAACCATAGGTAATAAGGAAAAGTTTTTATTAGGAGATGCAAATCTTGACGAAAAAATAAACATTAAAGATGCAACTATAATACAAAAATATGCTGCATCACTTGAGACGTTATCTGATATACAGTTGATTACCGCTGATGCCAATGGAGACGAAAAGGTGAATGTAAAAGATGCTACTGCTATCCAGAAGTATGTTGCAGGTATGGTGGAAGAAGGTTTTATAGGTGAATATGTTGATATAAATTAATTCAATGTTTTAGTGAAAAAGTATGGAGTGATATAATGTCAAAAGGAAAAGTAAAAGATTTTTTATTAGCAACAAAAGATGAGGCCGTGAGTCGTATTATGGAGAGTGAACTTGTGCCAGAAATGATAGAAACATTTGGAGAGGTGATAGTCTCTGAGGGCGTAGCGGCTTTGATAGGTGATGTTATTGGTGCCTCATTACCAGTTATTAATGGAATACGATTGTCTTATAAGCAAAATAGGTTTGAACGTCACGTAAACTATGCCTTGCAAATTATGTCTGATAGAATTGGTGTTCTTGAAGCTAATTTTAATTCTCTTAACAGTGAAGTACAGGAGAGTTTTAAAGGAAAATACTTAGAATGGTTAATGGATAACTTATATGAAGAAAAACAAACTGAGAAAGTTCCATGCCACATAAACGGGTATATAAACCTAATGTCAAATGAGGCAAATGATAATTTGCTGTTGATGTTCTTTGAAACCATAAATGAGTTAACTGAATTAGATATAGATGTATTAAGATTACATAGTTCGGCATCGCAGGGGACTATATATGAACTTTGCGAACGCTATAAATTGAGTTCAGGACAGGTTATGGTTGTTAAAGAAAAACTGGCTAGATTGGGTCTATTAGAAAGCAAAAATGACGAGCTGAGAGATAACAATATTGATCAGGTGGTTGAATATTTAACGAAAGTAGCAAAAGATAATAAAAAGAAAAATCCAACGGGAGTTAGTTTCCCGAATACAAGAATCAAAAAACCTAATCGTTATGAATCTTATCACATCACGGAGTTAGGAAGAGGTTTTCTTAAGGTGATATCTAATTGATAAGTAGTTTTTCATTTCCCTGCTAAACTTCTGCTGCGGATGTGTATACAAGTAGTGTGTATTGCTTATGTTTAAATATATAGGCACGATAGGGGATAAAACCGAATAGAAACAATAATAGCCGTTTTAACGAGAGTTAAAGCGGCTTTTGACATAAAAGAAACAGGACACCACGAAATGTGATGTCCTGCGTTTTGGCAGGGGCAGAAGGACTTGAACCCTCGGCACGCGGTTTTGGAGCAAATCGAGGTTACACAAACCACGTGTCGAACTTTGCCGAGTGTTGAGCCTTAGTTGCAAGTTTGGCATTGGCGGTGTTTAGCGATATACTGCTATTAAACTGCTAATTGCTGATTTTTCAGCAACTTTTAGATGCTTTTGGGCTGGTCAGGGAGAGCTTTCATCTCCTCGGATACATCACCTTCAGTCTCTGAATGTTACCTTACATAAAACAGAAATGTAAGTCAGTCGGCACTGAAAACACCTACAGATTCTGTCCCTAAAACACATAAAATATCATTCACCAAATGGTAAAGGGTTTTATCACGGGGTAGGAAGGAAATATATAAAGCAAAAATAATAAAATAAATTAAAAGCCTCAGATTTGAAAATTCTGAGGGTATGTATGCCGAAATAGATGCCTTTGTGTGCGTTTGTGAGAGTCTGGATGATGGTAGCATCGGTTAAAAGATTTGTGTTCGCTTGTGTGCCCTTTTATTTGGGAAATTAGTGCTGCTCAGGAGCTGATGTTTTGGAAATGGCAAGGGGAGTACCGTTTGATGTCAGGGTGTAAATAATACTAATTAATCAATACTCATTGTTACTAACTTATTCTAATCACTTCAGTGTTGCTTATTGTTAT
>JAFTIP010000059.1 GCA_017456845.1 Ruminococcus sp. | reverse complement strand
GAAATCGAGCTTGCTTTGTGCCTGTTGGGCTTCTGTAACATTTGCACCTATGCCCGTGCATGAACGCAACAGTTGCTTTGAAAGAGTGTATTCTTTCTTGTGCTCACAAAAAATTTGTATAAATTTAATACCCGTACTGCAAAGTCAAAACTTTTAGTTTAAATAATACTGTTCACAGTAACACCAATTTTCAACTTTCAATTTTCAATTTTAAATTGTTCACGAGGTGTCGTGAACCCGTTTCGCCACACCCGCGAATATTAAATTACTTGATTATTATATATGTTTAAGACTAAAAAATCAAGTGGTTTGGTTGTTAATATAAAAATAAAGCAGTCATTAAGACCGCCAACATTTTAATAATATCATATCAGCAAGGGGATTGTCAATGCACTGTAGTACAACAAATATAAAATCTACTTATTATATGGAAAACTAATGTATAATTTGTATAAAATTCCATCTTGTAAAAGCTGTATTCATATGGTATATTATAGACAGAAAGAGAAAGGAGTTGAGTCCAATGATCTGAAAGATATACAAATTTTAAAAGTGAAAAGTTTTAAGCCATTTTAAAAAAACTTTCTCAAGCCGCAGGAAAATAAACCCAACAGCGTCGAACGAAATTCGCTATTTACATAGATAGCTTAAAACTTAAATAAAAAACACTTTAAAAGATTTGTATAATAAAAGACAAAGCCAATGTAAAGTAAAAATTACGGCACCAAAGTAAGCCCGCATACGGGACAAAAGAAATAAGAGTGCGACAGAATTAAGAAATATCAAAGGTAATGTCTTGAGGCTAAATAACAGAAAGAGAGGATAATATGATGTTAGATACTAAGAGTTCACAGAAATAACCCTTGACTGAGTTGATGAAGAACACAGTCAAGGGATTATTTTTTTGCCTGTTTTTGCTGGAGTGAATTTGTACCTTCATTGATTTTGAATTTTGTTTGTGATACAATTTGATACGTTTTGCGAAACTAAAAATGCTCAACGCTATTGCGAGTGTTTTGCAATGCGAATATAGTCATCATATGGAGTATGGAATGAATACAAGACAGTATATTGAATTTCTAAATATTATTGAGAAGTTAAAGTGTAATACACGTCACTCGTGGACTTCAAACGGCAGATGTGAATCGGTTGCCGAACATTCGTGGCGACTGGCGGTTATGGCTATGTTATGTGCAGATGAGTATCCCGAGCTTGATATAAATAGAGTTATCAAAATGTGTCTTATACATGATTTTGGCGAAGCTATAACAGGTGATATTCCGTCATTTATAAAAACCGATGAAAACGAAAGTGATGAAGAAAAGGCAATCGGAGATTTGATTTCTTTGTTACCTGTTGATATAAATAAAGAGTTGAGTGACCTATTTGCTGAAATGAAGTCTATGGTGAGTGACGAGGCTAAGCTTTATAAAGCTCTCGATAATATTGAAGCCTTGATCTCTCACAATGAAGCAGATATTTCAACGTGGCTCCCAAGCGAATATGAGCTAAATCTTACTTACGGTCAGAAAAACTCAGAGTGGTCTGATTGGACAATGGAGTTAAGAGAAGAAGTGAGGAAAGATACTGTACAAAAGATAAACATAAAAGAAAAGACGGTCTGATAAAGACCGCCAACATTATAATTGTATCATACTGAAAGCTTATATGTCAACAATTATAGTTGCATAGTATATAAAATCTACGTAATATATGGAAAACTAATGTATAATTTGTATAAAATTCCATCTTGCAAAGTGGCATTTTATATGTTATATTATAGACAGAAAGAGGAAGGGTGAGTCCAATGAGAATTTGAACACACAGTTCTTAATAAGGTAATTAAGCCAAAGTGATATTCTCCTAATAAAAGAATAAACTGCAACACTAAAAGCTAAAACTAAGATTACCGACATTTTGAACGACCTCAAAACACAGACATAACCAAAACTTAAAAATCAATTCATCAAAAGTAATCTCACTTATGAGAATAAAGTTAAAAGCTGAATGAATAAGATTTAAAGAAAAGGAAATGTCGAGTATAGGAAAGAGAGGATAATATGATGTTAGATAACAAGAGTTCACAGAAATAACCCTTGGCTGATGTGTAAAGAAACATTAGTCAAGGGTTATTTCGCTTTTATAAATACTTTTTTGTTTACCGCCTTTTGGGCGGTCTTTTTGTTTTTATACAAAAAACAAATGAAAGTTTATTGAATAACTTGCATTTATTTCTGAATGAATTACAAAATCAGAACTTCACAAATTTAGGTGCAATTTTCTTTGCGATTCTGTAAATGGGAGTTTCCAGCTCTTTTTCGGCTTCCTTGAGCTTTTCTCTTATAGGAATATTCTGAGGGCAATGCTGTTCGCATTTTCCGCATCCGATGCAGTTAGAAATGGATGTTGGAGTTTTGCGTAAGGCGGTGCACATAACGTGCTCTTTCATAGCAGGGAACCATCCCTGGGAATATTTTTGGTTGTAGTGGGCAAAAGCACCGGGAATATCTACGTTTTTGGGGCAGGGCATACAGTATCCGCATCCTGTGCAACCTACTTTCATTTTTGAGTTTATAGACTTAAGCACGTTTTTTAGCATTGCTTCGTCTTTATCTGTAAGTTCGCCAACAGTTGTGGTGGAGGCGGTATGAATATTATCCTCTACCATTTCCATAGTGTTCATACCTGAAAGCACAACGGTGACTTCAGGTTGGTTCCATAGCCACTTAAATGCCCATTGGGCAGGTGTGTATTGTTTTTCGGAATTTTTAAATATTTTAACTGCTTCCTCGGGAAGCTTGTTAACCAACCTACCGCCTCTTAAAGGTTCCATAATCATCACAGGCAAGCCCTTTTTGTGGGCATATTCAAGGCCTCGGCGTCCAGCCTGAGAATGCTCGTCCATATAATTATACTGAATCATACAGAACTCCCAGTCGTATGCATCCAGAAGTCGGATGAACATATCGCTGTTGCCGTGATATGAAAAACCAACCTGACGGATTTTGCCCGACTTTTTCTTTTCCTCAATCCATTCTAAGATTCCTAAATCTATCATACGATTCCATGCGTCTATATCGGTGAGCATGTGCATAAAATAGTAGTCTATGTAGTCGGTTCTCAGCCTCTTTAATTCTTCGTTGAAGATTTTATCAAGGCTTTCACGGTTTTTAACAAGATAGTGGGGAAGCTTTGTGGCAATTTTCACTTTATCTCTTACCTTGTTTTTCTCGAAAATTTCGCCTATCAAGGCTTCGCTTCCGGGGTAGATGTAGGCGGTGTCGAAGTAGTTTACGCCATTTTCAATGGCATACATAACCTCTTTTTCGGCTTCGTTATAATCAATTTTGCCCATTTTGGTCTGAAATCGCATGCATCCGAAACCTAAAACAGAAAGCTCATTGCCGTATTTATCTTTGCGGTAGTTCATAAAATCACCTGAATTTTTAAATATATCACTATTATATAACTGAATTTATGAAAACTCAACCCGAATTTATTTGACACAGCCTTAATGTTGGTGCTATAATTACCCGTGTATTTAGTTGTTTTTATACCGAAAGGAAGATATATATGAACAAAGTTTACGTGCCAAAGGGCTACAAGCCTCAGCTTGACGCCTACAGCACCCAGCGTGCCATTGAGTATATCCGCCGTACTTTTCAGGCGGAGTTTTCTGCAGCACTTCATTTAAAGCGAGTTTCCGCACCTTTGTTTGTTACTGAGGAAAGTGGCCTTAACGACAACTTAAGCGGTGTGGAGCGTCCTGTTTCTTTTGATGTTCCTGCAGTAGGTCTTGATGCTGAGGTAGTTCATTCCTTGGCTAAGTGGAAGCGTCTTGCATTAAAGCGTTACGGCTTTACTGTTGGCGGCGGCCTTTATACTGATATGAACGCTATCCGCAGAGACGAAGAGCTTGATAACATCCACTCTATCTACGTTGACCAGTGGGACTGGGAAAAGGTTATTACCAAGGAAACCCGCAATATGGATTACTTAAAGCTTATTGTTTCTGCTATTGTGGATGCAATCTGCCATACTAACGACAGGCTTCAGGTACGTTTTCCTCAGCTTACCACCAAGCTTTGCCGAGAGGTTTCTTTTATTACTACTCAGGAGCTTGAGGATATGTACCCTGACCTTTCAGGCGACGAAAGAGAAAATGAGTACCTTAAAGAGCACAAAACCGCCTTTATTATGCAGATTGGCGGTGCTTTAAAGTCAGGTAAGCCCCACTCAAACCGTGCTCCCGACTATGATGACTGGCAGTTAAACGGCGATATTTTATTCTGGAACGAAACACTTGAGCGTGCCTTTGAGATTTCATCAATGGGTATCCGTGTTGATGCCGAGGCTTTAGACCGTCAGCTTACTATTTCAGGCTGTGACGACAGACGTGAGCTTCCCTTCCACAAAATGCTTTTAAATGACGAACTGCCCCTTACCATTGGCGGTGGTATCGGTCAGTCACGCCTTTGTATGCTTATGTTAGGCTCTGCCCACATCGGCGAGGTGCAGTCCAGTATATGGGACGCAGAAACTGTTCGCATCTGCGAAGAAAATAATATACCTTTACTTTAAAACTCAACCTCACTGATTTATGTCGGTGGGGTTTTTATGTTAATAAACCTTGGGAGGAAGAAAATGGCGAAGTCTAAAACTAAAAAGAAGAAAAAGTTATATTTAGTTGTGGGAATTATTATGATTGTTGTTGGCTTTATTTTTGGGATGCATTTGATTGTTTTACCTACACCTGATTATGATAGTTTGGGTTCTAAAACAATCGTAATTGATGATATATTTGATTCTCGATTCTACAAGAAATACATAGATAACTGTTGTATTGTTTCTGAAGATGATGTGTTATACAGATTGGTAAATGTAGGCTATGATGATGTTGATGATAAGCTGTTTGTAGGGGATGAGATAGAAATTAAGTGGTTTCACAGGTTAATTATGAATGATAATATTGTAAGAGAAGTTACAAAAGACGGAAAAGTTATAGTTGAGTACGAAGACTACGACAGAAGCAATTTGATAGCAAGTATAGTTTTAGGAGCACTTCTCGTTGCGGTAGGATGCTGGTATTTGTATTCCTATATGCACGAAGATAAACATAGTAAAAAACGCAAAAGAAAATAGTTTTATTATAACGAAACTTAAAGCTTTACCGAATCGTTTGTGGGGCTTTTTTATTAATACTTGCTAAATTCTTTCAGATGTTGTATATTATCATTTAGGTTAAGTGAGGGAGGTGCCAAAATGGCGTACGGTGTGTTTGCCGAGTTTTACGATAAGCTGACAGGCAATGTGCATTACCAAAAGCGTGGGGATTATCTGCTTGAAATCTGCAAGAATTTTAATCATGACACCGGCATAACCCTTGACCTTGCCTGCGGAACAGGTACACTTACTTTAGAACTTAAACGCCGTGGGGTAGACGTGTACGGTATAGATGGTTCCCCCGAAATGCTTTCCGAAGCTTCTATGAAGGCTTTTGAAGAGGAGCTTGATGTTTTGTTCCTTTGTCAGAAGATGCAGAGTATAGATTTGTACGGTACAATTGATACCTGCTTCTGTACTCTCGACAGTATAAACCATATGGTTAAAAAAGAGGATGTTGAGAAAACCTTTGAGCGTGTTTCTCTTTTCATGAACAAAGGTGGACTTTTTATTTTCGATGTAAATACGGTTTATAAACACAGGGAGGTTTTAAAGGATAACGTCTTTGTTTTTGATACAGAGGATGTTTACTGCGTATGGCAGAATACTCCCGTGGATGATTATGTGGAAGAAATATCTCTGGACTTTTTCATTCCTCATCCCAATGGCGGATATGTGAGGGAACGTGAATGCTTCAGAGAAAGAGCTTACGAAACCGCAGAGCTTAAGGAAATGCTCAGGCATGCAGGTTTTTCTGTTGAGGCGGTTTATGGTGAAATGACCTTTGAGGAGCCTAAAGACACAGAGCAAAGACTTCATTTTGTAGCAAAAAAGATATAACAGGAATATAATTTACAGTAAGGTGAATATAAATGGATAAAATCATAAGATGTATAACTTCTAACGGTGCGGTAATGGTAAGTGCCATTGACTCCACAGATATTGTTTACACAGCAAAAGAGCTTCACAAAACATCTGCTTCTGCAACTGCGGCTTTCGGCAGACTTTTAACAGGTGCATCTCTTATGGGGGCACAGCTTAAGCAGAAAAACGCAGCCTTAAGCCTCAGGGTTCAGGGCGGAGGAGAAATCGGCGTTGTTTTTGCATCTGCCGACAGCAACGGCAATGTAAGAGGCTACGTTGGTAAGCCTGACTGTGTAACAGAGCATTACGAAAACGGCAAAATAAACGTTGCAGCTTGTGTTGGTTCAGAGGGTACCCTTACAGTTACCAGAGATTACGGCACCGGTGAGCCTTACACAGGTCAGGTTGAACTTAAAAGCGGTGAGATTGCCGAGGATATTGCCAGCTATTTTGCAGTAAGCGAGCAGATTCCAACAGTATGTGTTCTCGGTGTACTTTTAGAGAAAGAAAAAGGCGAGGTGCTTGTGGCAGGCGGTCTTTTGGCTCAGCTTTTGCCCGGTGCATTTGATGAGGATATTGACCTTTTAGAGAAAAACGCTTATGCATTGGAGCCTGTTACCACAATGCTTGCCAAAGGTATGACTCCTCTTGATATGTGCCATAAGCTTTTAGAGGGCTTTGAGGTTGAAGTTTTGGATGAAATGCCCGTTAAATATTCCTGCCCTTGCTCTAAAGAGGGACTTGAGAATGTTATTGCAGGTTTTTCTGAGGAAGAAATCCGCGAACTGTATTCTGAGCTTGGATATGCCGAGGCTAAGTGCTACTTCTGTAACCGTAAATATGTTTTTACTAAAGAAGAACTGGAAAAGCTGATTGCAGACAAGAAAAACGGATAAGGCTAAAATTTTTTTAAAAAATTTGAAAAAAAGGGTTGACATTTTAACCCGTGGGTGGTATTATAATACGCGTCACGAAAAGTGACTGCGAAGAAATGGCACCACTCTTATGGGAGCATAGCTCAGCTGGGAGAGCATCTGCCTTACAAGCAGAGGGTCACAGGTTCGAGCCCTGTTGTTCCCACCATAAAGTGGCCCGGTAGTTCAGTTGGTTAGAACGCTAGCCTGTCACGCTAGAGGTCGACGGTTCGAGCCCGTTCCGGGTCGCCATTTTTTTTGCCTCTGTAGCTCAGTTGGTAGAGCAGAGGACT
>JAFTIP010000058.1 GCA_017456845.1 Ruminococcus sp. | reverse complement strand
GGGTAAAGATGGTATGGAAATACTTAAAGAAATCCGCAGTAACCCCGAAACCGAGAGAATCCCCGTTATTATGGCAACTGCCAAAGGTACCGAGATTGACAAAATTCAAGGACTTGACAGAGGTGCTGACGATTACCTTGTGAAGCCCTTTGGTACAATGGAAATGGTAAGCCGAATAAAAGCTGTACTCAGACGCTGTAAAAGAGAAGAAGTCACATCAGATACCTTGACTATAGGTAACATAATGCTAAAGGATAACGAGCATAAGGTAACGGTTAATGGCGAGCGTGTTACTCTGACACTTAAGGAGTACGAGCTCCTTAAAACATTTATGCTCAACCCCGGTATAGTTTTCAGCCGTGATAAGCTGCTCTCTCTTGTGTGGGGGGTAGAGCATGCGGTTGAGTCCCGAACAGTGGATATGCATATCAAGACTCTTCGCCAGAAGTTGGGACAAGAGGGTAAGCACATAGAAACTGTTATCGGTGTAGGTTACAGAATGGAGGCTAAGGGATGACCAAAAAGATATTCCGTTCGATTATCTTAGCAGTAATTGCGGTGCTGATTCTCAGCTTTTCTGTGGTAACACTTATGCTTTACAATCACTTTTCAAATGTAAGCTCTACTCACCTTGCTGACGAATTAAGCCTTGCGGTGCAGGGTGTAGAGTTAAGCGGAGAAGAGTACTTAAAAGAACTTCAAAGCAAAAACTACCGAATTACTTGGGTAGCGGCAGACGGCACCGTACTTTATGATACCGAGGCTGAAAGTGCGGCTATGGATAACCACAAAGACCGTGAAGAAATCAGGGAGGCTCTCAATAGGGGAGCAGGCGAAAGCGAGCGTTACTCCGATACCCTTACCCTCAAAATGATTTATCGTGCCGAGAAGCTTGAGGACGGCTCTGTGCTTCGTATTTCTGCAACTCAGGATTCTGTTGTGGCACTTCTTATAGATGTTCTGTTTCCTATGATTGTCATAATGATTCTGGCATTGATTTTATCAGCGTTTTTGGCAAGGTGGCTTTCCAAAAGCATAGTAAAGCCCCTCAATACACTTGACCTTGAAAACCCTGCGGATAATGACGTTTACGAAGAACTTTCCCCAATGCTCACCAAAATAAACAAGCAACACAAGCAGATTTCAAAGCAAATGCGAGAACTCAAAAAGCGTGCGGATGAGCTTGAGCAGATTATGACTTCTATGAACGAAGGTCTTGTGCTGCTTGATAAATCCGGCGCTGTAATCAGTATGAACCTTGGAGCAAAGAAACTTTTTGATACAGACGAAAGCTCCATAGGCCGGGATTTTCTTACGGTTGATCGCAGCCTTAAAATGAGCCGTGCTGTAGAAAACGCCCTCTCAGGTAAACATAGTGAATTCAGAGAGCAAAGAGGCGGCAGTGAATATCAGTTTGGTATTAGCTCCATAGAGTCAGGCGGTAAAACAATCGGTGCGGTTATAATTTGCTTTGATGTGTCCGAAACTGCTTTTGCAGAGCGTAACCGACAGGAATTTACCGCAAATGTTTCCCACGAGCTTAAAACGCCCTTGCAGTCCATTATCGGAAGTGCGGAGCTTTTGGAAAACGGACTTGTAAAGCCTGAGGATACACAAAGATTTATTGGCAATATAAGAAGAGAAGCTACCCGACTCGTGAGCCTTATCAATGACATTATCCGTCTTTCTCAGCTTGACGAAAATATGGAGTCAGCAAAGGAAGAAACCGACCTTTATGCTTTGGCAAATGAGGTCAAGGATGTGTTGACGATATCGGCAAGCAAAAAGAATGTTGAGATAAATGTAAGCGGCGAAAACTGTGTGATAAACGGAGTACGCAGGTATCTTTACGAGATAATCTACAATCTGTGCGATAATGCTATACGTTATAATAACGAGGGCGGCAGGGTGAATATTGATGTTTATAAGGATAAAAACTCTGTGATTCTCACTGTAGAAGATAATGGCATTGGTATTCCTTTTGAGCATCAGTCAAGAATTTTCGAGCGTTTCTACCGAGTTGACAAAAGCCATTCCAAAGAAACAGGCGGCACAGGTCTGGGACTTTCCATTGTCAAACACGCAGTTGCTTATCACGGCGGTACACTGAGGCTCGATAGCACCCTTGGTAAAGGTACAATTGTAACAGTTGTTTTCTGATGAAATCATCGAAACAGTGTAATAAATCTGGTGAAAATTTTTAATTTCTCTGCTAAACTCCTGCTGCAAAGGTATATACAAGCAGTATGTTGTGCTTATGATTAAATATATAGGCATATCAACAGATAAAACCGAATAGAAACAACGAGAGCCGTTTTAACAAGTGTTAAAGCGGCTTTTGACATAAAAGAAACAGGACACCACTAAATGCAACCTTCTTGGACACAGCACCTCGCAGATAACAGAAATGTATTATGTCAAAAGAGATAACTCAAGGCGTATAGGGTGTAACTGACAACTTCTAATTCTGAGTAAAGAAAAGCAATATCCTACCCCTTTTCCCACCCTTTTTAAAATGTTATTATGATTTCCCACCCCCTTTTTTCGAAAAGGGGTGGGGACAAATGAAAAATGCAATGTTAAAATAAAATAAAAAGTATAAGTTTTAGAGGAAGCCGTGTTTATGAAATCATTATATAATATCAGATTTAAGCACATGAAACTTCCTGAACTATAAGAAGGCGGGGTAGAGGTCACGGCAACCTTCGGATATCCCACCTGTGAGGACAAAGAATATCCTTCATCCTTAATGTAGATAAGGACTTTTGAGATAAAAAATTTGAGGAGGCGGTTTTATGAAAAAAATAATATCGTTGTTGCTCGCTGTTATTATGGTATGCAGTGTGCTTTATGCTGTACCGGTCACAGCTTTTGCAAAGGAAGTTGATGTAGCACAGTCAGCTTCTTCAAAACCTGTGATTTCGGTTGAATCCGTAAAGCTTAATCCGTATATGGGCAGTTACGGCGAGATTGTACTTAAGGTTACAGGAGCCACCGATGTAACTTATCAATGGCAGGCAGGATTTTTTGACAGTACTTTTGACCCTGTGGATCTTGATGATAACGATTATTATATCGGAACAAAAACAAACCATTTCAAGATTCTGG
>JAFTIP010000057.1 GCA_017456845.1 Ruminococcus sp. | reverse complement strand
GTATACAGCCTCAAGAGAATACTCTGTATAACCGTAATCTGTTTTTATGCGGCCGGAAACATCTCTGTCGCTAACTGCGATGTCATGACCTTGAACGTCAAACTCAAAGGTTTCTTTCTCGCCGTTTTCATATGTAACATCAACTATGGTTCCTACGCCTGTTCGGCTTATCTGTTTAACGGTCATATCAGCCACAGCTTTATGCTCTTTAAAGGTAAGACCCTCAATGTCCTCTTCTACGTCATAGCAGATAAGTGAATATTTTCCGCCCCATTCTCTTATGGTAACTTCTAAACCGTTTACATCAAAAACATAGTCATCAAGGGGATATCTGAAGTATTCAAGTTCCTCGTCAGCAACTGTTGCAGACACGGATGTTCCGTCCTTTAAATTGATATTAAACTCCATTCCCTGCCACAGAGGTTTATAAACATCTTCGTATTCGGTTTTGTCAGGAAGTTTTGTGATTTCGATGTTCTCTATAGGAACGGGAACCACCTCAACGGGAATCTCCACGGTATATCCCATATATTTTGCATAGAGGTGGTTTTCCTTGCCAACTTTCCAAGGGTTTACATCCTGAGTGCTGAAAAGTTCAACGCCCCATCCGTAATCATCATAAAAGAACATTGCCTCGTCGGTTGTGGATGTGCCGTCTTTATAGTGAACGGTTATAGTATCATCCATATCAAAGTCACAGATATAATAGTAGTCGCCTACTCCCACTTCACTTTCCCATACGCCATTGCTGTAGTTCTCATAAAGAACAATGGGGTCCATATCAAGCTCAAAGCTTTCTACGGGATTTTCGATGATTGTATATTCAACCTCTACCAGTGTTTCACCGCAGGTTATCTGTATTGCAACTTTGTTGTTCTCCTTAACAACCTCACCCTTATCGTTGCGGACAAAATCCCAGTTAACTTCATTGTTGCCTAAATAGGGATAGGTGTTGCGGTCAAAGCCCCATACATCGTATCTGCCGTCTGAAAGCTCATATAAGATTCTGAGCCCACTAAGATCTGCTGTGTCTTCTTCTGCACCTTCGAAGCAAGTCGAAGTGGTGAGTTCCTGCACAACCGTTGCGGATATTACCTTAACTTCTTCCTCTGCCGAAACGGTAACGGTTACCACAGAGAGTGTTATAAGTATAGCTGTCAGTAATACCAAAAATCTTCTTTTAATCATAAAGAATCCTCCTGTTCTTAAAATGAATTATATCAGTATGAATCCTTTTTTTCAACATAAATGTAATAATGGACTGTCTATTGACTTTATTTCTAAGTAGGACTAAAATATTATGGTAATATTTTCAATTTGGAGGAATTAGTATGAAACAGTTTAAAACAGAATCAAAAAAGATGCTGGATATGATGATTAACTCTGTGTATACAAACAGAGAGATTTTTTTAAGAGAGCTCATTTCCAACGCGAGCGATGCTATTGATAAAAGATATTTCCGTTCACTTACTGACGAAAGTTTGGCATTGCCCCGCGAGGAATACGGCATTGATATTTCTATTGATAAAGAAAACCGCATTATTAAAATCCGTGACAATGGTTGCGGTATGAGTGATGCTGAGCTTGAAGAAAACCTTTCCACAATTGCACACTCAGGCTCAGGTACATTTAAAAATGAGAATACCGACGAGAATATAAGTATTATCGGTCAGTTCGGTGTTGGTTTTTATTCCGCATTTATGGTTAGCAAGAAAATCAGTGTCCGCACCCATGCTATAGGCTCAGACACTGCTTTCTGCTGGGAAAGCGAAGGCACAGAGGGTTATACCATCACTCCCTGTGATTATGCTCCTTTCGGTTCTGAAATTACTCTTTATATTAAAGAAGATACTGAAACAGAAAACTTTACCGAGTTTTTAGACCAGTACAAAATTAAAGAGCTTGTTAAGCGTTATTCCGATTATATCCGTTATCCTGTTCGTATGGATATGGAAATTACAAAAACAATTCCTGCAGAGGACGAAAAGGCTGAGCCTAAATACGAAACAGTTGTAGAGAATCAGACCTTAAATTCTATGGTTCCTCTTTGGCACAAGTCTTCTTCAGAAGTAACTGAGGAGCAGTATGCTGACTTTTACAAGGCAACTTTCTATGATTACAATGCACCTTTAAAGACTATTCAGGCACATATTGAGGGTACTGTTGAGTATGAAACTCTTATGTTTATCCCTCAGAAAGCTCCCTTTGATTATTACTCCAAGGGCTATGAAAAAGGCCTTACTCTTTACTCGAACGGAGTAATGATTATGGATAAGTGCGGTGATTTGCTCCCCGATTACTTTAACTTTGTTAAGGGTATTGTGGACAGCTCCGACCTTACCCTCAATATCTCCCGCGAAACTTTGCAGCAGAACTATCAGCTTCGCACAATCGCAAAGAGTCTTGAGAAGAAAATCCGCACCGAGCTTTTAAAGCTTATGAAAGAAGACAGAGAAAAGTACACAACCTTCTTCAAGGAGTTTGGTGCAGTTCTTAAGTTCGGCGTTTATAACGAGTACGGTGCAAATAAAGATACATTAAAAGATTTGCTTGTGTTCAAGTCCAGCGCTACAGAAAACTTTATTTCTCTCAAAGAATATACTGAAGCTATGCCTGAGGATCAGAAGGCTATCTACTATGCATCAGCCACTACAGAAGAGCTTGCCAAGAGCCTTCCCAGAACAAATCTGGTTCGCTCAAAGGGCTATGATGTGCTTCTTTTCACCGACGAAGTTGATGAATTTGTAGCCACAACTCTTATGAACTTCGGTGGCAAGGATTTTGTAAACGTAACTTCCGGTAACCTTGATCTTTCAAGTGACGACGAAAAAGAAAGCGTAAAGGCTCTTAATGAAGAATCTAAGGAGCTTCTTGACTTTATGACTGAGACCTTAAAGGGTGAAGTTAAGGGTGTAAGATTCTCAAACACAGTAGGGGAGGACCCCGTAAGCTTAGTAAGCGAGGGTTACCTTTCTGCTGAGATGGCAAGGGTGCTTTCTCAGCTTCCCGGCCACGAGGGCATGGCAATGGCTCAGACTGTGCTTGAAATCAATATGACTCATAAGATTAAAGACACATTAAAGAATCTTTTCGAAAGCGACAAGGAAAAGCTTTCTGCATATACCGAGATTCTTTATGCTCAGGCACGTTTAATAAGCGGTCTTGAGATTAAAGACCCCGTGAAGCTCAGCTCTCAGATTTGCGATTTACTTGTGTAAATGATTTTTACTAAGGAGGCTTTATGAAAAAGCGAATGAGGCTTACCTACACCAAGGTAATTACCATAGGCTTTGCCTTGCTAATACTTTTGGGTGCGTTTTTGCTCATGCTTCCCATTGCTTCGAAAAGCGGTGAGTGGACGCCTTTTACAAATGCACTTTTTACTTCTACCTCTGCCACCTGTGTAACAGGCCTTATTGTGTATGATACTTTTTCTCATTGGTCGGTGTTTGGTCAGATTACAATACTTACCCTTATTCAGATAGGCGGTTTAGGATTTATGACCATCATCACTATGTTTTCCTTCCTTTTAAAACGTCGTATAGGTTTGAGGGAAAGAAGGCTTTTGATGGAGTCCTCGGGCTCGCCTGAGCTTAAGGGCGTTATACGTATGATTAGAAAGATTCTTTACGGAACATTTTTGACCGAAGCTTTAGGTGCAATACTTTTGAGCATCCGCTTTATACCTAAAATGGGTTTGCTAAGAGGTATTTACAACGCAGTTTTCCATTCTGTGTCTGCCTTTTGTAATGCAGGCTTTGACTTAATGGGAAGGTTTGAACCGTTTTCGTCTCTCACACTTTTTTACGACGATGTATTAGTTAATCTTACAGTTTGCGGTCTTATTATTGTAGGCGGTGTGGGCTTTATTGTGTGGAATGATATTTTTACCCTGCGTACAAAGTTCAGTAAATATTCCCTTCATTCTAAAGTGGTACTTGCAACAACTGTTTTTTTGCTTTTAATTGGTACGGTGCTTTTCTACGTTTTTGAGAGAAACGGTGTGCTTGCTGATATGCCTGAGCACAAACGTATATTGGTGTCTTTTTTTCAATCTGTAACCCCACGAACTGCAGGCTTTAATACTGCAGACCTTTCAGCAATAAGTAACAGTTCGGTAATAATTTTCTGTGTTCTTATGTTTATCGGCGGCAGCCCGGGTTCTACTGCAGGCGGTGTAAAAACCACGACCTTTGCGGTGTTGGTTCTTTCGGCTGTTACTTCTGCAAGGCGTTCAAGTTCTATCACTGTTTTCAAAAAGCGTCTGGAAGAAAAAACCGCCCGTCAGGCAAGTGCAGTTGTTGTTACCTATGTTCTTGTTTTATCTGTGGCAATAATGATTATGTGTGCGGCAGAGCCCTTCTCGCTTAAACAGATTGTGTTTGAGGCGGTTTCTGCAATGGGTACTGTAGGTGTTACAATGGGCATTACCCCCGAGCTTACTACTGTTTCAAAATATATAATAATACTCCTGATGTATGCAGGTAGAATCGGCGGACTTACGTTGATGCTTACCCTTGCGGAAAAACGCAAGCAGGTAGCAGTTAAACGTCCTGCCGAGCAAGTTTTAATAGGATAAGAGGTTTTTTATATGAAATCTATTCTTGTAATCGGTCTTGGCAGATTTGGCTATCACCTTGCACTTAAATTTTCTGAGCTTGGTAACGATGTTATGGTTGCTGATATTGACGAAGAATTAGTTGAAAGGTATTCCAACGAATTTGAGGATTCAAGAATCTGCGATTGCTCTGACGAAAATGTAATTGAGTCCTTAGGCGTTTCTAATTTTGATTACTGCATTGTTTCGGTAGGTACAAATTTTCAGTCGGCTATGGAAATTACAGCACTGTTAAAAGAGTTCGGTGCTAAATGTGTTATAGCAAAAGCAGGCTCAGAAAGGCATGCGAGTCTCCTGAAAAAAATCGGTGCAGACCAAGTTGTATATCCTGAGCGTGATATGGCTGAAAAAACCGCTATACGGCTTAATGTTAAAAATATTTTTGATTATATTGAGCTTACCGAGGATTATGCTGTTTACGAAATTCCTGTACCAAACGAGTGGGTAGGAAAAAGCGTAGGTGCCGTTGACGTAAGACGTAAGTATGCCGTAAATATTATTGCTGTCAAGCGTGACGGCAAATTGGATACCGAGCTTACTGCCGACTATGTTTTTCTTGAGGGTGAGCATTTGGTTGTTATCGGCAGGGCAGACAGGGTGTATAAATTAGCTTCAAAATAAAAGGACAGAATCGAAATGATAAGTATACTCAGTAAAATTTTTCTTAAAGATAAATCTAAAGAAAGCCCTCAGGGCAGGCGTGCTTGGGGTGCACTTTGCAGTATAGTAGGCATTGCACTCAATATTCTTTTGTTTGCAGGCAAGCTTATTGCTGGCACCATTGCAGGCTCAATTGCAATTACTGCTGATGCTTTCAATAACCTTTCTGACGCAGGCTCATCCCTTATTACCTTAATCGGATTCCGCTTTGCCGGCAAAAAGCCTGACCCTGAACATCCTTTCGGCCACGGCAGATTTGAGTATATCTCAGGTCATTTAGTGTCTGTAATTATTGTGGTTGTGGGTGTTGAGCTTATGACTTCTTCCATAGGCAAGATTATAAATCCTGAGCCCATCGGCGAAAATTGGATGCTTTCAGCCTTCATTTTAGGTGCATCGATTTTAGTAAAACTTTATATGTTTTTCTATAATCGCAGAGTCGGCAAGGCAATTAACAGCTCAGGTATGAAAGCTACCGCTATGGACTGCATTTCCGACTCTGTAGCAACGGCTGTTGTACTGGTTTCTCTTATTATCGGAGTTTATTTTGACATTATGATAGACGGCTACTGCGGTGTGCTTGTGTCCCTTTTCATTCTCTTTGCAGGCTTTAAATCTGCAATGGAAACTTTAAAGCTTCTTTTGGGTACCCCACCTGAGAAGGAGTTTGTAGAAGCTGTTGAAGCTACAGTTCTTTCTCATCCTATCGTAATCGGTATTCACGACCTTATTGTTCACGATTACGGCCCCGGCAGGCAGATTCTTTCTCTTCATGCCGAGGTTGACGGCAATGGCAATATTTATGAAATCCACGATGAAATCGACCTTATTGAGCAGGAACTTGCTGAGGTTTACGGATGCCTTGCGGTTATACATATGGACCCCATAGAAACCGACAACGAGGTTACAAACTCATACCGTATGAGTGTTGCAAAAATCGTTAAGAGTATTCACAAGGATGTTACTATCCACGATTTTCGTATGGTTCCCGGTGTAACTCACACAAATCTTATTTTTGATGCAGTGGTGCCCTTTGCGGTTAAGGATGACGACAAAAAACTTAAAAAGGACATAGCAAAACTTGTAAGCTCTAATCTTAAAAACTGCAACGCAGTAGTTCAGATAGACCGCCCCTTTACAAATTAAACTAAAAGTTTGTTGACATACCGAATTTCAGATGGTATAATTTTACTTAATATTTTTAAATGCAGTGAGCGAAAACAAGTAAGGATTAATTCTGTACTTAAGAGAGCCGACGGGTGGTGCAAGTCGGTGGCAGGTTTTCCCCAATACATTTCGTTAGCAGAGCACCGAAGGGCTTTTTTATTTAAAGCTTGTGTAGGCTGTTACGGGTAAGCCCGTTATAGCAGATGAGTATTTTACTCGCAGAGGTTTTTATCGTAAGGTAAAGACAAACTGAGGTGGTACCGCGATTTTTCGTCCTCAAGGAAAACACAAGTTTTCTTTGAGGACTTATTTTATTTTAAAGGTGATTCGGATGACAATTATGGAAATGCTTGAGCGTAACGCTCGCCTTTACGGTAACGACGTTGCACTCGTTGAAATTAACCCCGGTGTTCCCGAGACCCGACGTCTTACATGGAGGGATTACAGCCTTGTTCAGGAAACCGAAAAGAACTATTACCGCAGAGAAATAAGCTGGAATGTTTTTAACGAAAAAGCAAACCGCTTTGCAAATGCTCTTTTAGAGCGTGGCATAAAGAAAGGCGACAAGGTTGCAATTCTTCTTATGAACTGCATCGAGTGGCTTCCTATTTACTTCGGTATTCTCAAAACAGGTGCTATTGCTGTGCCTCTTAATTTCCGCTATACCAGCGACGAAATTGAGTATTGCCTTAATCTTGCAGAGACCGATGCCCTTGTTTTCGGCTCTGAGTTTATCGGTCGAGTTGAGAATATAGAGGCTAAAATAAGCGTAAACCGCCTGCTTATTTTTGCAGGCTCTGATTCTTGCCCTACATTTGCTGAGTCTTATGCTGAGATGACTGCAGACTGCTCTTCTCAGTCACCTGAGATTTTAATTGACGAGGAAGACTTTGGTGCTATCTACTTTTCATCGGGTACCACAGGCTTCCCCAAGGCTATTTTACATAAGCACAGAAGCCTTACTCATTCCTGCAAGGTTGAGCAGAATCACCACGGCCAGACCAAGGACGATGTTTTCCTTTGTATTCCTCCTCTTTACCACACAGGTGCAAAGATGCATTGGTTCGGAAGCTTACTGGTTGGCGGTAAAACTGTTCTTTTAAAGGGTACAAAGCCTGAGTATGTTTTAAATGCTGTTTCTAACGAGAAATGTACTATAGTTTGGCTTTTAGTTCCTTGGGCTCAGGATATTTTAAACGCTCTTGACAGAGGCGACTTTAAAATCGAGGACTATAATCTGGAGCAGTGGAGACTTATGCACATTGGTGCTCAGCCTGTTCCTATGAGCCTTATCAAGAAGTGGAAGGAATACTTCCCAAATCATCAGTATGACACAAACTACGGCCTTTCCGAGTCTATCGGCCCGGGTTGTGTTCACCTTGGTGTTGAGAATATCCACAAGGTTGGTGCTATCGGTAAGGCAGGCTACGGTTGGAGAGTTAAGATTGTAGATGAAAATGGCGAAATCGTAGAAAAAGGCGAGGTTGGAGAGCTT
>JAFTIP010000056.1 GCA_017456845.1 Ruminococcus sp. | reverse complement strand
GCAACATTAGGGTCAGCAGTAGAACAGCCCACAGCGGCCGCAGTACCGCAAGCAAAAAGAACAAGTACGAAGGTGCCAATGAATTCAGCGATATACTTTTTAATGCTTTCCATAAACGTATCTCCTTAACATATAATCTGTGCAACAAACTAAGTATGACACTGTTGCTAAAAACATATTATTGGTAAATCCTTACTTTGTCAATAGGTTTTTGAAAAATTGACATTTTTGTCATTTTAGTCACCCTTAATATGTTGATTTTAACAGAGTTTTGATGTACAATTTCTATCATATTCTTCAGAGTGAGCCAAGCGTATCCAAACCAGCCCAAAATCAACTGAAACTCCAAAAGATTTAGGTCAAAGAATTTTTGAGGTGAGGATTTTGACTCAATTCAGGCAAAAACGCAGTGAATCCTGAAGGATTCGCGAGTATTTTAACAACAAGTGAGTAAAAATTATCCCTCAAAAATCTGCTTCGGATATGCTTGACTCACTCTAAAAGAGGTATGTATATGAAAAAAGGTCTGGTTTTGGAAGGCGGAGCAATGCGGGGTATGTTCTCTGCCGGAGTTATGGATGTATTGATGGAGTCAGGCATTGAATTTGACGGTGTTGTGGGTGTTTCGGCAGGTGCTGTATTTGGCTGTAACTATAAGTCAAAGCAAATAGGCAGAACTATACGCTACAATATAAAATACATAAAAGACCCTCGCTACTGCTCATTTCGCTCTTTAATAAAAACAGGCGATATGTTCGGCGCGGATTTCTGCTACCGAACAATCCCCTTTGAGCTTGATATTTTCGACAACGAAACTTTTAAAAACAATCCCCTGAAATTTTACGTTGTAGCAACAGACGTAAACACAGGCAAGGCTGTTTACAAGCGTGTTGACTCAGCCGACGAAAAGGGTCTCCTGTATATGCGTGCCTCTGCCTCTATGCCCTTGGTTTCAACCATTATAAATGTTGACGGCACAGAGCTTTTAGACGGAGGAATCTCAGATTCAATCCCCCTTGAATTCTTCATAAACAAAGGCTGTAAGAAAAACCTTGTAATCCTCACTCAGCCCAAAGATTACATAAAAAAGAAAAACTCCCTTATCCCCCTTATGAAGATTTCCTTAAGAAAATATCCTAAGCTTATTGAGGCGATGTCAAACCGCCATATCCTTTATAATAAGCAGGTAAAATATGCCGAAGAAGCCGAGAAAAACGGCTCAGCTTTTATTATAAGACCCGCTGAAAAGCTTCCCATAGGAAGGCTCGAAAAGAACCCCGAAACATTGAAAACGGTTTATGAGCTTGGAAGAGAAGAAGCCCTTAAAAACCTTGATAAAATCAAAGAATATCTAAAATAATAAAAAAGCGTCGTGAAATAAAAATCACGACGCTTTTGTGTTACTTTTTGCTTAAGGCTTCGTTTGCTTTTTTGGCGTTTATCTTCATAGAGATAAGACTTCCTCCGTAAAGCACACCATAAACAATCACAAAAATTAAAAGTAAATATCCGAAGCTTCCTTTATCCGCATAGCCGTTAATTGCACAGGTGCCAACGGTAATGCCAAAGCAACCTGCACAGTGAAGCACGGTTGCCGCTATAAAATTAAGTCTGTCGTTACCAAAGGTAAACACAGAAAGAACACCGAAAAGTGCCGAAGCAACGGTCCACACCAGAATCTCTCTGATTGTATTGTTAAAACCGCCCATTGAAATTATACAAATAAGGGTAATGGGAATTCCTATACCAATGCCTGTAAGGCAAGCGAATAAAATTTTTGTACCAATATTTTTCATTTTCAAAACCTCCAAATCAAATCTTACTTTTAAACTCTTTGAAATACTTTCTTGAAATAGTGAGTATTTCTTTACTTGTCTTAAGCCTTAAGCTGTAGTTTCCGCTAAATTCCGCCTGAACAGACTTTACAAAATCAATATTAACAAGGGTACCCTTGTTGATTTGGGCAAAAGGCTCGCTTACAAGTGCCTCTTTAAGCTCGTAAAGCTTTTTCTTGGAATCAAATATGCCCGATGTAGTAACAGCCTGCACTTTGCTGTCTTTTGCCTCAATATAAACCACCTCAGAGGGGGAAATTAAAAATTGCTCATCTTCTTTAAAAAGCATAAGCTTTTTTGTATTGCTGCTTAAATTCTTAACGTAATCAAGTATTGCCGCAACCTCAGGGGATGCAATGTCACCGCGGATAATAACCTCGGTTTCGGCAATATTTGCCGATTCAAAATTAACCTTCATTTAATAACCTCCAGTAAGGAAATTATACCTTATTTGAAATCAAAGCTCAAGGGTTCAGAAAAATCTCTTCTGCTGTAAAAATCCATATTAAGATTCTCTTTGTCATAAACAATACTCCACTGAGTTATTCCTGCGTAAGAAACATTCTCCATACAATCCGCCATTGAGTCTGTGGTGTTTACACTGTTTTTCATACCTTCAATTTTTTCAAAACGATTGTGTGACTCCAAGTCTCCAACACCGAATTTTTCACCCTCGGAAAGATAATGATTTGTAACTACGTCGGTTTCTGTAACTATCATCTCACCGCCAACATACTCCACAACTACAGATTTGCCATCCGCGTCGCTTAAGGCAAGGTGATGAGCCATACCTATTGAAGAGTTCATATCGTACTGCGATAAAAGCTCTACAGCCTCATCAACGTTTGCGGCATTATCGAGCAAAAGTCTTATGGCAGAAGTTGTGGTAAGGTCGGGCTTTTCGGTGTTTTGCTTAGTAACCTCGTTGTCGCCTGCAATTAAATCGGCAACGCAAAGGCCTTTTTCGTTAATACCGTCAAGAGGAACGTAAATTGCAGCAATTGAAAGATATTTTTCAGAAAACTCATCAGGAGCAAAACCATTGCCAAAGCCTAAAAAATCAAGCCAAGTGGTGGAGTAAGACTCATAGCCCTTATGGGGTACTGTGTGGATAATCATTGCGTTACCCTTTTCGCCCTGCCAGTCGTAGTTTCTGCCCATAAGGCAGAAATCCTCTCCTTTTACACTAAGAGCACTACAGCCAAAATCAAGCTCTACTGCCTCTCGCTCAGGCTTATAAAAACCGCCCGACATAACGTTAATAATATAGTCTGCCATTTCATCCTCAGAATCGGCACCGCCCTCTTCCAAGAATTTTTCAAAGCCGTAATCGCCTTTATACTCCATAAAATATAAGTTATCAGCTATTTTTTTAACACTTCCTGCGGCGTTCAATTTGTCGGCGAAAATATACCATCCTAAACCTCCTGCAGCAAGTGCTGTCACAAGAATTGCCGAAACAACTATAAGTAAAATTTTAACTCCCTTTTTCATAGCACGTTCTCCTTTAATTACTCTTTGTCTTTTCACTCATTAACGCCGCAATGCCAGAGCCCGCAACGCCGATACCTAAAAGCATAATCGCTGTATTAATGTCAAGCTTGCCCATAATGCTAAGCACTACAACGGCAACGCCCATTGCGGTGGCTAATGCCTTGAACACCAGCTGAATAAAGCCGTAAAGTCTTTTAAGTGTTTCGTTTTTCATACTAAATCCTCCTCGATTTCTGTTCCCTTTGGAACTGTCATCAGTATACTTAAAAAATTCATTTTTGTCTCACAAAAAACGGTGAGAGGTATTATTTTAGGGGTAAGATGCAATTTTTTAAAGCTGAAAAAACTGTAACGCGTAAATTTTTACTGCATAGTATGAAGTAAGTCTGATGTAAAGGAGAATTAAAATTGGATTTTTCGGATATGAAAACTAAAATATATTCGCAAAACACCTTATTAAATGGCTGCAACGAGGACAACCGTTGCGGCTGTAACAAATGCTCAAACACTTGCTTTGTGGGCGGTACACCGGGTCCTGTTGGCCCTCAGGGGCCCGTAGGTCCTCAGGGTCCCATTGGTGAAACAGGTCCTGCAGGCCCACAGGGGCCTGTGGGTGCTACAGGTCCTATTGGTCCTCAGGGGCCTGTAGGTGCACAGGGACCTATAGGCGAAACTGGTCCCGTTGGTCCTCAGGGGCCTCAGGGTCCTCAAGGTCCCATTGGTGCTACCGGCCCTGCCGGCGCACAAGGATTAACAGGTGCCACCGGTCCGCAAGGGCCTGTAGGTGCTACGGGTGCTACAGGTCCCGTTGGTCCTCAGGGTCCTATTGGTGAAACAGGTCCTGCCGGTCCTCAGGGTCCTATTGGCGAAACAGGTCCCGTTGGCCCGCAGGGAATTCCCGGCGGAGTGCTCAGCTATGCTGATTTTTACGCACTTATGCCCCCCGACAACACTGCCGCCGTTGCTCCTGGCACCGACGTAAGCTTTCCTCAGAACGGCCCTATCAGCAGTACTGATATTACCAGATTAGGGGCCGACTCCTTCAATCTCTCAAATATAGGAACGTATCAGGTCTTCTTCAATGTACCTGTAGACGAAGCAGGTCAGCTTATACTCACTTTAAACGGTGAAGATTTGGAATACACCGTGGCAGGGCGTGCCACAGGAACCTCTCAGATTATAGGAATGGCAATTGTAGAAACAACCACCGTAGACTCTGTGCTTACTGTGCGTAATCCTGCAGGCAACGCCGCAGCCCTTACCATAACGCCTCTTGCAGGCGGTACAAGGCCTGTGTCTGCACATCTTGTAATTATTCAAATCAGCTAAACTAAAAAGACTGCTCTTAAGCTTTACCCTAAGAGCAGTCTTTTACCGTTTATTAATATTAAACTTTTGATTCTTCCATCATCTTTACAAAAGCTACGTCTGCACTTACAAAGTAGCTTTCCTCACCTACAATAGAGGTAACGCCTGCACGGTCTAGAGTTAACTTTGCACGCTTTGTCATACCGCAGAACATAACGGTAACGTCCTTTGCTTTTAAAGCCTCCACACACTCAAGCACAACCTTTGCACCTGCAACGTCAATACTTGGTACACCACGCATTGAAAGGAGAAGTGTGTGGCTTTCGTCTTTGATTTCCTCGAGCTGAGCCTCAAGTTTAGAAGCTGAAGCAAAGTAAAGAGGACCTGTTACATAAGCCACCTGAACGCCCTTGAAGTCGTGGTCTTTACAGTCGATTTTGCCCTTTAATCTCTCGGGGTCAACATCTGAAAAATGAACGGAAACGTGAGCCGACTGAGCCATATACATAATGGCTGAGTAAAGCACACCCAGAACAATTGCAATGGTCAAGTCGAAAACAACTGTGCAAATCATTGTAAGCAGGAACTGGCTTATGGAAGTCTTGAACTTGTGCTTAAAAATGAACTTAATATCATCCCACTCGTTCATCTTAAAGGCTGTTACCATAAGCACAGCCGCCAAAGCTGAAAGAGGAATTTTTGACATTACACCGCCAAGTAAGAACATTGCCGCTAAAAGGAAAACAGAGTGAAAAACACTTGTAAGCCTTGTCTGCTCGCCTGACTTAATAGCAACAGAAGTTCTTGCAATAGCCGCTGTTGCAGGCACGCCGCCCAGCAAGGGTAAAATCATATTACCCACGCCCTGAGCAACTAACTCTCGGTCGGCGTCAAAGGGCTCTTTCTTCATACGGGAAGCGGACGCACCGCAGAGTAAGCTTTCAATAATAGCTAAAGCCGCAATGGTAAAAATGGGTGACGCAAGATTTTTAATCATATCAAGGTTTACACCCTCAAGGGTAAGCCTTTCGGAAAGGAAAAGTGTTTTTGGGATATCGCCCACCATAGCAACATCAAAGCCAAAAATCATCTGAACAGCAGTTGCAAGGATAATAGAAACCAAGGAAGCTGGCACCTTTGCACCCCACTTTTTTGGCCAGAAAATCATAACCGCCATAGCACCCACCGCAATTAAAGTGGTGGTAAGGTCAGGAGTAAAACCTAATCTGAAATAAGAAGCAATCTGCTCAATAATACCTGTACCCTCGCTTGTGGTGCCAAAGAAATTATTTACCTGACCCATTGCAATGGTAATGGCAATACCCGAGGTAAAGCCCATTATAACCGCCGAAGGGATAAAGCTTATAAGCCTGCCTAATTTAAAAATACCGCATAAAAGCATTATAACGCCCGCTAAGAAGCAAGCAACAAAAACGCCCTTAAGCTCGTAGGTCATAACAATTGATATAAGCACCGCACTCATAGCACCCGTCGGGCCTGAAATCTGGAAGGACGCACCCGAAAGCATACCGATGACAATACCCGCAACAATCGCCGTAACCATACCTGCCGCCGCTGTTGCACCGCCCGAAACGCCAAAAGCAAGGGCCAGAGGCAAAGCCACAGCACAGACCGTAAGGCCTGCTGTAAGGTCTTTTGTGAATTTCTGCACATTATAACCCTTAAACTCTGTTTTAAGGTCACTTATGTACTTTTTAATCATACCCATAAAGACCCCTCATCTTAATAAAAATGTAACAGTGCAATTAGACCAAATCCCCACAGAGATTTCAGCATTTTTTACCAAGTTGCCTGTAGAACATTTACAGAGCGACAAGCTTAATTTTAGCTAAGATTTACAACGAAAAAGTTAATATAAACAAAAAGGCGGCTAACAGCCGCCTTTTACCCTACTTTCCAAGCTCGTCTTCACTCACATTGGGGTTAAAAT